>NZ_KV786504.1:0-57486 GCF_001806955.1 Burkholderia sp. HMSC10F09 | reverse complement strand
TGCGGGGTTCTTCTTCCTTCGTCGGGCGGGCGCTCTATGCTGCAGCACACGTCCGGCTCCGCTTCCCCTCTCGCGCTGCGTTTCCGTTAGCGCGAAAGAGGCGTGATTCTATGCAGCCCACGCCCAACGCGCAAGCGGTTTGTGAAAATATTTTTAAAGAGACGCGACGCGCCACAGCACGTTCCTGCTTCTTCTATATATACGCGACGCTCACCCCACGGCCGTGTCTGCCGGTTGCCCGTAACGCGTGTCGAACAAGCTGCCGCGCGCGGTCGAGTATCATGCCGCGATCGCATACACACTTACGATGACGATGGACAGCTTCACACAATCGGGCGAGGCCGATCTCCGCGCCGAATTCGCTGCGCTGCGCGAACGCGCCGCCACCCTGGAAGAACAGGTCCCGCCGCTGCTGCAACGCATCTCCGATGTATTGCCGCGGATCAGCGGCGAAACGGAACTGGCGGACGAGCATCGCGAACGACTCGTCGGCGCACGCAACGCAGCGATGGTATCGATCGAAAACTATCAGCAAGCGATTCCGTTCGTGCAGACCGCCGACTCGATCATCGAGCAGCTCGACAAAACGCCCGCGCGCGACGAGGACGCGGAGTGGCGCGAAGCACTGCTGCAGCGACTCGACGAACTCATCGACGTCGCCATCGTCATGATCGACGATGCGGACAATTACTTCGAGCAGGCGCGCGCCTGCGATCTGGCGAGCGTGCCCTCGTCCATCCTCGAGGACTGACGACTCATCGCATCGCACATCGGAATCGGCAATGTGCCGACTTCACGCATGCCGACGTTCCGACGTTCGACATGTGCTGCGTCGGCCGCAACGGCCGGCCGCTTGCTCGAACCGAATGGCGCGCTCGGTCGCTCTCCAGCGCGGGAACGCAAAACAACGACGCAGCCGCCACTACGACGGATCGAGGACGATCGGCTCCGCCACGACCGGCACACGGATATGCCCGCCTTGCGCATCGCCATACGCGTGCGCGCTTCCTTCGATCACGAATCGTGCCGTCACCGCGCATAACGCCGCATCGCGCGCATCGACCGTCCGCAGCGTTGCGACGTCGATCCCGAGCCGTTCCAGCAACTGTCGACGCTGAATCCGCTTCTGCTTCGCCGACGCCGTGGCCTTGCCGAGCAACGCGCACGTGATCGCATACGGATAGGTCTCGAAACTCACACGGCCGCCGCCATAGTGCGCGTCGACCAATAGCGGATACGCGCCGGCGAGCGCCCGATACACGCGCTCACCCACGAACATCCAGTCGAAGAAGCCCGACGCACTCGAGATCGCCTGCTCGCGCGTCGGCGTCGGAAAACACGAAATGCGCTCGCGCGCGAGCGCCTGCTCGACCGGCCGACGTCCGTTACCGGCCCACCATTGGCTCGGCGCGTCGACACCCACGGCAACGACGTCATGTTGGAGGCATAGCGGCAGCAGTGCTTCGGGCGCGATCCGCGCCTCATGGCAGACGACCGTCGAACCGCGCAGGATCACGAGATCGCACTGCTTCTTGTCGCCGCCGACGTCGACGCCGGCAACCGCGCGCGTCGACGACGCCTCACCGCGCCTGCCCCGCGCACGGCCGGTCGAACGATCGTCACGCATCGCGGCGCCTCACTCGCTCGGCCGCGTGGCGTACGCGGCATCGAAGATCGCTTCGAGCCCCGGATGCACGCCGCGCATCCGGTCGACGACCGACTTCGCCCAGTCGAAATACGGCTGCTTGCGCTCGAGCGGCCAGTCGGCCGGAGGATGCTGCGCAATGTCGCGCAGATTGCAGATCTTGTCGGCGAGCTTCACGAGCTTCGCGCGGCGGCTGATGTGGGCCGCGTGCTCGACCTGCAGCCGCTTGCGCGTTTCCTTCGGCAGCGACTTGTCGTCGGTGACTTCGAGCACGATGTCCGCGACGTCCTTGCCGAACAGACGCAGCAGTTCCAGCTCGGTCGTCTCCGTGTCCTCGATCGTGTCGTGCAGCACGGCGGCGACGATCACGCGTTCGTCCTCGATGCCGACTTCGTTCGCCAGCACGTCGGCGAGCGCGATCGGATGATTGATGTATGGCGACGCCTCCTCGTCCTTGCGACGCTGATTCCGATGCCGGTCCGCCGCGAACGCGATGGCCGCGATCAGCTTGTTCATGACACCTCCCGTCGTATGGACGCACGCGCGGCTGCGTCGACCGCCCGCGCACCGAATCCGTCATCGTACGCGCATGCGGCCGCCGGACGCGTGCGCTGCCATACCGGCCCGCTGCGTCTCATGCAGCCGCCGATTGCCGCTGCAGCTCGATCACGTTGACCTGGGCGCCGAACACATCCGCGATGAGCGGCAGCAGATGGTCGTGGTGCGTCAGGAACAGCACCTGCGTGCGCGTCGACAGATCGCGCAGCGCCTCGAACCCGGCCTTCGCACGCGTATCGTCGAAATTGATGAACAAATCGTCGGCGACGAACGGCAGCGACGTCCGGCTGCCGAGCTGCAACTCCAGCGCCGCGATCCGCAGCGCGAGAAACAACTGGTCGCGCGTGCCTTCGCTGAGCCCGGCCACTTCGACCGACGTGCCGCTCGTGCGCCGTGCATACAGCGCAGGCGGCGTCCGCTCGGTATCGACGGTCAGCCGTGCAAACTCGCCGAGCGTCAGCCCCGCAAAAATCTCGCCGGCGCGCCGCAGCATCGGCCCTTGCTTCTGGTCGCGATAGCGATCGGTCGCCCACTTCAGCAAACGGCTCGCCGTCGCGGCTTCCAGATACTGCTCGGCCGCATCGCCCATCGCGGCCAGCGCTTCCTGACGCTTCGCCTCCGCGAGCGCCGCATTGGCGTGTCCGTCGATCGCGCCGAATGCCTGCTCGGCGACGACCTGCTGCTGCGCGAGCGCATTGAGCCGCTTGCCGACATCCTCGATCGATTGCTTCACGGCTTCGAGGTGCGCCGGTACGGCCGCAATCTCGTATTCCGCGACTTCCGCTTCGAGCGCCGCGCGCGACAGCCCGTCTCCGTCGCGCGTCAGCTGCTGTTGCGCGGCATCGACCGCTTGCCGAAGCGCGCGACGACGGTCGGAACGTTCGGCAAGCCGCAGCGCTTCGTCGATCGTCGCGACGCCCGCCAGCTGAAGCAGCGGGTAGACGCGCGCATCGGCGCCGGCCACTGCTGCGGCAGCGTCGGCGACCTTGTCGTCGGCCTGCCGGATCGCTTCGTCCGCACGCTCGATCGCGCGAGCGGTTTCCACCGCGGCAGACAGGCGCGCGCTCAGCCGGCGCGCGACTTCGAGCCAGTCGCCGATCGTCAGCCATTCCGGCGCCAGCGCTTCGGCGAGCCGTCGCGCGCCTGCCTCGAGCGCGGCCAGCTCCGCGCGCATCGTCGCGATCCGGTTGCGCGGCGCATCGGCCGCAGCAAGCTCGGCCGTCACCGTATTCGCGAGTGCCAGTGCGCCCTCCGCTGCCGCGAGCGACGTCGCGCCGGCGGCAAGCCGTGCATCGGCGAGCGCGTCGCGCCACTGCTGCTGCCATGCGTCGTACGCGGACTGCGCCTGATCGACGCGCGATCGCGCCGTCGCGCAGCCGCGCTCGGCTTCCCGTGCGCGTTCGTCGAGGCTCTCCTTGCGCGCACTCGCCTTCTCCGCGGACTGCACGAACGTCTCGGCCGTCGCGACGAGCGTGTCCAGCCCTTGCGCGTCGTCGCCGCGCGATACGGCGCGCAACGCCGCGCGCAGTGCCGACTCTGCGCGCGTGCGCGTGTCGCGCAGCATGTCGCGTTCGTTGCGCAGCCGCTCGACGTCCGCCTGCGCGACGAATACCGCATCGCGTCGTGCCAGCCAGTCCGTCATTGCATCGAGCGGCATGCCGGGCACGCCGGCCGCCGCAGCGCATGCCGCCCACGCGTCGCGATGTGCGGCGAGGTCGCGTTCGCGGTCGTCGAGCACCGCTTGCCGGCGTGCGACGCGCGCACGCGCGGTTTCGACTTGCTGACGCAGCGATTGCAGCGTCGCGGCCGCTTGCGTCGCACCGAGCTGCGCATCGACGAGCTGGTCGGCGACGCGAATCGCGTCGTCGACGGCCGGTGCGCCCGCCGCGAGGTCGACCGCACCGCTGCGCACATCGCTCCATGCACGGTCGCGGCGCGCACGGGCGGCAAGCACTTCCGCGGTCGTGACGACGGGGTGGTTCTCGGCGAAATGCCGTTCCTGCAATGCCAGCCGTTCAAGCTCTTCCTGCGCAGCGTCGCGCGCATCGCGCGCCGCTGCGACCGCACTCATGCATTCGCTTTCCGCCTTGAGCAGCGCACCGACCCGTGCCGCGGACGGCACGTCGAGCGCATGCAACGCGTCGACGGGCCGGCGCCACGGACCGAGCGCATCGAGCGCGCCGGCCAGCACGCGCTCGGCGCTCGCGATTTCGGCTTCAAGCGCATGCTCGCGCTGTCCGATGTTGCGCAGGCCGCGCGCATCGACGAGCGCGGCACGAAGCGGCTCCGGTACGTCGACGGTCGACACGCTCGCCAATTGTTCGCGCACCTGATCGGCCTCGCGCATCCGCTCGTCGAGCGAATCGCGTGCGCCGACGAGCGCCTGATGAAGCGCGCCGTGTTCGCGCAGCAGGCTTTCGACCGTCTTCAACGCGAGCGCCGACGGCAACGCTGCGCGCAATGCCGATTCGTCGCTCGGCCAGCCGAGTTGCGCAGCCGCGTCGAACGCGGCCGACAGATGCCGGTCGACTTCCGCGCCGAGCAGCAGCAAATCCTGTGCGTGGTGCGCGCACGTGGCGCGCAGCCGTTCGAGCGCTTCGATGTCGGCCGCGCGCGCGAGCGCATCCGTATCGCCGTCGATCGCATCGCGCGCCTGCCGCTTGGCGATCAGATCCGCGCGGCGCGCCTCGAGCACCTTTTGCTCCGCGGCGAGATCGCCCTGCGCCTTCAGCAACTCCGCACCCGCGGACGGCGGCAGGTCCACCACGTCGCCGAGCTCCGCCAAGGCGGCCTCGTTGAGCGCCAGTTCCTTCAGATACGGCGCAAGCCGTCGGACGCGCTCGAATTTCGAGCGTAGCGATTCGAGCCGCCGCAGCTCCGTGCGCGCCAGCGCGATCTCGTGCTCGACCGCTTCGCGCGCTTCCTTCCTGTCGACCCAGTCGCGCGTGCGCACCTGCACTGCCTTCAGTTCGGCCACCGCTTCGTTGAACGCCGTTTCGGCAACCGCAAATGCGCTGCCGCTGCGCCGCGGCGCCCACAGTTCCGCGGCCCGTGCGTCGAGTTCGTCGCGCACGGAGCCGAGCCGGCCGACGCCGGCCGCCGATTCGAACAGCACCTGGCCGAGCTTGTCCGATGCGTCCAGGATGCTGCGTCCGCCATCGACAAGCCGACCGTGGTCGAGCCCGAACATCTGCTCGAAGAATTCGCGCGTCGCGCCGTCAAGCACGGCCGCGAGATAGTCGTCGGGCAGTTTGTCGTCGTCGGGCGTACGCAGCGAGCTGCGGCCGCGCGCGCGATGAAACGCGAGCGTCGCCCCGCCGCTTTCGAGCACGCCGCCGATCCGCAGATCGGGCGTGCCATGCAGAAAGTCGAGGGGCGTCTGCAGCTTCATCCCGAACAGCAGTTCCGTCACCGCCGTCCGAATCGTCGACTTGCCGGCTTCGTTCGGCCCGACGATCACATGGAAATCCTGCGTCGCCGCCGGAAAAAGCAATGTCTCGTCGGTGAACTTGCCGTACCGAATCAGATCGAGTTGACCGATGCGCATCGCTCATTCTCCTCTCGCCAGTCGCGCGAGCAGCGCGGGACCGACCTGCCGAACCAGTGCCATCAGATCGCCTTCGCGCGCGAGCGCGAGCAGCGGCACGTCCTCCTTCACGTCGCTGCGCACCTTGCCGAGGAACGGCTTCAGATCGCGTTCGAGCAGCGCGAGGAAATCGGGATCGTGCGCGGCGTCGGCGAGAATCTGCTTCAGATCGTCGAGCGCTTCCAGCGGTTCGCCGGCGCCGTACGGCTGCTCGGGCGGCGACGTCGCGAGCCGCACCTTCTCGAGCCACAGCCGCTCATTGCCGATGATGCCGATCTGATTCAGCACCTCCGCACGCAGCTGCGTCGCGCGCCCGAAGAACAATCCGTGCGCCGGCGTGCGTCCCGTCACCGTCACGCGTACCGCGCGCGGCACATGCGCATCGACGCTCAGCAGCGTCTCCAGCGACTGGCCGATCTTGCGCGACAGATCGGCAACGCTCACGCAGTCCGACGCGTCGACCGCCAGCGATTCCCAGCGCAACACGTCGAGGTACAGACGCTCGACCTGCGTGCGTCCCTGCTCGACCGTCACGAGCACCGCACCGCGCCGCCCGGTCTCGCGGATATGCCGTCCCTGCAGGTTGCCCGGAAATACGATCGTCGACGGTCCCGTCCATTGCTGAAACTCGTGCACGTGGCCGAGCGCCCAGTAGTCGTAGCCCTTCGCATGCAGTTCCGCGAGCGTGCATGGCGCGTAGTTCGCGTGCGCTGCATAGCCTTCGAGCGCCGTATGCAGCACGCCGATGTTGTAGTAGCCGGGCACCGGATCGGGGTAGCCGGTCGCGAGATTGTCGACGACCGCCTTGTCCTTGAAGCTCTGTCCGTGCAACGCCACTTCGAACTCGGGCAGCCGATGCGTTTCCGGCTTGCGATGATGGAATACGGTGACGTTGTCGGGCAGCGTCAGCTTCTTCGTCATTTCGCTTTCGGCGTCGTGGTTACCCCACAGCACGAACGCGCGGATGCCGGCCTTGCGCAGACGTCCCATCTGCTGACCGAAGAAGATGCCCGTGTTGTGATCCTTCCAGTCGCCGTCGTACAGATCGCCGGCAATCACGAGAAACGCGACTCCCTCGTCGATCGCGCGATCCACCAGTTGTCGCAGCGCATCGCGCGACGCGCTGCGCAACTGCGCGGCCGGCGCGTCCGGATACGCGCTCAGGCCGTGCAGCGGGCTGTCGAGATGAATGTCTGCCGCGTGGATGAACTTCACGAAATTCCCCTGTTGGATGGCGCGCGTGGCGGTTGCCGTCGTATCGCGTGCGATCGACGTTGCGCGGCATCATGCTGCCGGTTGCCGACGGCTGGCGATGGTACCTGAAAGCGCCCGCCGCAATCGAGCCGCAGCAGCAAAGCATGATGCCATCCCGAACGGGTGCGGCGCCATTCGCGTGCGGTTCGTCCGTATCGGAGATGCGATGCCGGGGAAGGACGTCGCATCGCGCGCGCGAAAAAAACGGCCCGGCCCGCATCGAAGCGAGCCGGGCCGTTACGGACCTGGATCGGTTACTGCGCCGAGCCTTGCGCCGACACCGAACCCTTCAGGCCGACCGACGCGCCGCCTTGTGCAGCGTTCGTCGTACCGGCCAGCGCTTCGCCGGCCTTCGCCTTCACGCCGCCCGCGACGTCGCCTGCGGTCGTCATCGCGCCTTGCGCGTGGGTCTTCGCCGACGCCGCGGCATGCTTCACGTGCGCCTTCGTCGAATGGACGGCCGACGCGGCAGCATCCTTCGCCGAACCTGCGGCCGTGCCGACTGCGTGCGTCGCGCCGCCGACCGCGTTACCAGCTGCCGAACCGACGCCGCCGACCGTCTTGCCGACGCCGCTCAGCGCGCCGCCGATCACGTTGCCCGAACCGGCCGCATTCGCGCCCGCGCCGCCCTGCGCGCCCACGCCGCCGCTCAGCAGCGGCGTCTGCACCTGTGCGCCGACGCCGACCGAGCCGTCTGCACCGGTCTGTGCCGTCTGCGCGAAAGCAGCCGAGGTCGCGACAGCCGACAGCGCGGCACCCAGCAGGATCGTGCGAATCTTGTTCATGGTCATTCTCCCCAAAGATGTTGTTGCTGCGGGCCGCGTTCATGCGGCTTGTCGCATGCCTCGCCGCGACATGCGGCAAGTGGGCGTAATGTAGCCGGCGTCGCGTACGAAACCGCTGTTTTGCGGGGACTGTTACTTCCGTTGCAAATGCTGACGATTGACTCACACAGTTTGACAATTGCCGGATTGCGGCGCGATCGACTCGAGTCGTCCGGCACTTCAGCAGGCCGGCATCGTCGGTTTCGACATGTAGTTCGGGCGATGTTTGGCTGCGCTCGACGCGCGCGCTATCGCAGCAACGAAACGCCCCGCCGCCGATCGCGATCGGAATGGCGGGGCGGTGGCTTGGCTCGCGCCGGCTTCGTGCTTACGGTCGGATCGTGTCGCCGAGCACGAGACCCTCGCGACGCGGATCGGTCCCGCCCTGCAGCGCAGGCGTCTGACCGAGCGTCACGCGCATCACCGTATTGACGCCGCTCGCCTGCGCCGACGTCGAGACCTTGTGGCCGAGCGCGAGCAGGCCAGCAATCAGCGGATCGTTCGCGCCATTGTTCGACGTGGTGACGTTCGGATGTTCGCCGCCGATCGTCGTCGTCGGGCTATTGCTCGCGCCGAAATCGACGAGGCCGGCCGACTGCTGCGCGTCGAGGCCCCAGTCCAGCGCGCCGACGAGCGTCTTCACCACGTACTGCGGAATCGTGCCGCCGCCTGGCGAGCCGGTCGCCATCACGAAGTCGCCGCGCGATCCGTCGGCCGCCTTGGCGAACGCGATCGTCGGCGCCATCGAGCTGCGCGGCCGCTTGCCGGGCTGCAGCCGGTTCGCCACCGGATTGCCCGCGCTGTCGAGCGGGTTCGCCGAGAAATCGGTCAGCTGGTTGTTCAGCAGAAAACCGTGCGTCATATGGAACGAGCCCATGCTCGATTCGACCGTCGTCGTCGCGCTCAGCACGTTGCCGTCGCCGTCGACGATCGTGAACTGGTTCGTGCCGTGCTCGATCAGCGTCGTGTCGACGCCGAGCGGCACCGCGCCGAGATCGCCCGGCTGCGCGGTGCCCATGCTCTTGCCCGGATCGATCAGCGCCGCGCGCGACTTCAGATACGGCTTGTTCAGCAGCGTGTCCCACGTGCCGCCCGGCAGCGGCACGAAATCGGTGTCCGCGACGTACTTGTCGCGATCCGCGTACGCGAGCCGCTCGGCTTCCGACACGAGATGCACGCCGGCGACGGTCGGCTTGCCGCCTTCGAGATCGATCGCGGTCGGCTTCAGCGACTTCAGATCGAAGTTCTCGAGAATGCCGAGCGCCGACGCGACCGCAATGCCGCCCGACGAAGGCGGCGGCATCCCGCACACCCAATAGCTGCGATAGGTCGTGCATACCGGTTCGCGACGTTTCGCTTCGTAGGCCGCGAGATCGGCGAGCGTCGTCTTGCCCGGCGTGATCGTCGAACCGTCCGCGCCCTTCGCCATCGCGATCTTCGCGACGATGTCCTCTGCAATCGGTCCTGTGTACAGCGCCTTCGCGCCCGACTGCGCGAGCGCCGTCAGCGTATCGGCGTATGCGGGGTTTTTCAGCACGGTGCCGAGCGTCTTCGGCGAGCCGTCGGCGTTCAGGAAATACGCAGCGGCGTCGGGATCGCGCTTCAGGTTCGCGGCATTCGCCGCGATCGCGTCGGCCAGCCGGCCGCCGATCGGAAAGCCGTTCGTCGCGAGCGCGATCGCGTCGCCGAACAGGTCTTTCCACGCAAGCCTGCCGTGATCCTGCTGCAACGCCTCGATCAGCCGCGGCACGCCGATCGTGCCGATCGAGCGGCCGCTCGCGCGAGCGTTCGGTTGCGGCGGCGACCGGTCGCTCTGGTCGTCGACATAGCGCAGATAGTTTTCCGTCGCGGCCGCAGGCGCCGTTTCGCGGCCGTCGTACGCCTGCAGCATCTTGTTGCGCGCATCGTAGTACAGCAGCACGCCGCCCGAGCCGAGGCCGGTCGCCTCGGGCACCGTCAGCCCGAGGACGGCTTGCACGGCCACGGCCGCATCGGCTGCCGTACCGCCTTTCTTCAGCACCGCGCATCCCGCCGCGCTCGCGTAAGCGTTCGAGGTCGCGACCAGATAGCGCTTCGCATAGACGGGCTTCATGCCGGTGCGATAGCCGGACGACGCTTCCGGCAACGACGGGTCGCCCGGCTGGTTCGAGCCCACCACGACGGTCGCGCCGCCGTTGTCGAGCGCGAGACAACTGGTGTCGGCCGTCGTGGACGAGCGGGCCGCTTCGTTTTCCACGTCGCCGCCGCACGCCGTCATCAGGACGGCTGCGAGCAGCGCGGACGCATACGGGAAGATCGCTGTTCTATTCATTGTCGGTCGACGTTGTCGCGCATCGTTGTGAAGTACGTCTCGTCGCCCGCGACTCCCTCGGCATGCGGGCAATGGGTTCGATCGTCGCACGGATGATTTTTTTTCCGCAACTCGTCGATGAGCGCAAGCCGCGCGTGGGTAAGCTCGCGCACTGTGCGTTCGCCCGATTTGCAGACTTCGCTGCATTGCGGCTATAACGGCGTCATGGATACGAGTCGCTGGATCGACGATCCCGTCGGGGCATTTCGGGCGTGGCAGCAAACGAGCGCGACGGGCGCGCGGCGGCAGCCGTTCGCGCCGCGCTCGATCGTGCAGCACGTCGCGATGTTCGAACGATTTCTACGCCACCTGCATGCGCACCGCGCATCGCTCGCGACGTTCGGGCCCGACCACGTCGCGACGTTTCTGACGGAACTCGAGCGCAGTTGCGCGCCCGGCACGTCCACGCGCGTGCGCTATGCGAAGCTGATCGACCGGCTGTGCCGGCATCTTGTCGAAGCCGGCGTGCGCCGCGTGCATCCGGCCGCGCGTGCGGCGCACGCGCTCGCGTGGCCCGACACCGAGCCGGAGCCGTGCTATCTGCCTCCCGACGCGGACGCCGCGCTGCAACGTCACGTGCAACCGCGCGCCGACGATACGCCCACCGCATGCAGGAACCGCGCGATCGTCGCGCTGCTGCTCGCAACCGGCATCACGTCGGCGGAAATCCGCGCCACGACGCGCGACGCACTCACGCTCGACGAACCCCGACCGGTGCTGACCGTGCCGCGCGAGCGGACACGGCCGGCACGCCGGATCGAACTCGCTGCGTTTGCCGTCGCGCCGCTCGCGGCGTGGCTGGCGGCTTGCGCGCCCCATTCGGATGCGTCCGCGCGGCTCTTTCCCGCGCCGCGCGACGGCGGGCCGATGAACGACATGTTTCTACTACTCGTCGTGCGCGACGCACTCGCCGCGATCGGGTTCGAGGCGTCGGACATGAGTCCGCGTGTGCTGCGCAATACCTTCGCGCGCCGTCAGTTGCTGGCCGGTCACACGCATGCCGACGTCAGCGCGATGCTCGGCCTCGTCAGCACGCGAACCGTCACGCGCATCCGGCAAACGCTACCGCCGAATGCGGCCGCCGACCGCGCGGCGCACGAGCGGTGAGCGCCATCGCGCAAAGAGCGCGAGCGTTACGGGTCATTCGGGCTTCGATTGAATCAGCCGCAGAATGCGGCTGTCGTACGGCGATTGCATGATCTCGACGATCCGCACGTCGGCGGCGGCGGGATGCAATGGGTTCAACAGAAAATTGTGCGCATGCGGGACGACGACGCTCGGTACGCGCAACAACGCGGTGGGCTGCGTATGCAGCCATTCGGTGCCGGCGCTGCGCGTCCAGTCGACGTTCGTCTGCCAGTCGGCCGGCGCATCGGCCTCCACGATTTCGGCGACGTCGACCGATTCGGCCGCTTCGACGCGAAGCAACTGGTATCCGCTCGGCAGCTGCGCGACTGTCGCGATTTCGAAATGAACGAGCGTCTCGAGCAAGGCGAGCGCCGGATGTTCGGCGAGATAGACGACCGGTTGCCCGGCGAAGTGCCAGCGCCCGCCGGCACGCAATCCGCCGATCCCTCTCAGGTCGGCGTAATTGCTGATTCGCCACAGCGTCGTCAAGCGAAATACCCTTCGTCGATTTGCGTCAGCGCCTCTTCGACCAACCGCGCGCCGTGTTCGGTGCTCGCCATGTCGAGCGACGTGCGGCCGCCGAAGCGTTGCAGGCCGCGGCGCAGCCACGCCATCGCCTTGTCCTGATCGCCGAAGGTGGCCGTCGCCTGCGCGACGATCCGCGCGAGCCGGATGGCCTTGTCGGACTCCTCCGGCGACAGGCGCTCGTGCGCCTGCCGACGATGGCTCAGCGTGCGCCTCGGAATGATGAACGCTAGCTCGTCCGACTTCAGGCCGCGCTCGGACAGACGATCGATCACCGAGACATCGACGCGCGCGCTCGCCAGTTCGGCGAGATCCGCGCCCGAGCGCACAGGAATCGCGAGCAGCTGCTCGAGAATCGTGAATTCGGCCTGGCGCGGATGTGCGACGCCCGAAGGATGAAAAGCGATGGTGCTCATGAGCTGAGTCTCCGGCAATTTGCCCGTTTATTATAGGCGTTTTGCCGTAGGTCGGCGGGTTGTCGTGGAGGCGCGGTTTTTGGCCGGCGAACGGGCAGCAGGCGCAGCAGGAGGTGCGAATCGGAGATTCGTTTTGGAGGGTGGCGCGCGTCTTTCAGTATATAAAGTGACGTCGTAGGCGGGTCGGGTTGTCACGTAACAACTTATTAAGGGCCAATCGGCGAAGGTCCAGCATGGAGCAGCGCTCGAGCTACCGCGCGCTGCTGTCGCGGGTTCGTTCCGTTAGAGGACGAGTCGGTCCTTACCGGCCGGGCCGCGCTGTCTGCGCCCCATTTCTAAAGCAGGAAGTCGCGCCCATTACGGCGCACGGGGCGATGCAGGCAGTCCGGCCCTTCGCACCGTCTGCGGGCATTCAGCCGAGACAGCGCGACGAATTCCTTGCGGCGGGCGACTGCCATACCCGCCCGGCCCGCCTGCAAGCCACTCCCGGAATCAGCCCGCCCACGCCGACGATCGAATCACGCTGCAGAAATTCGTCGCATGAAAATGCGGATCCTTGTCGGCGAGCACGTCCGCCTTCACATTGCCGAACGTCGTGTGCGGCTTATGTTTGATCCCGTCGTAGAACGCCTGAATGATGTCCTCCTTGAAGTGCGGTGTGCGCGGATGCGCATGAACGACAGCTTCGCGCTCGACGTCCGTGAATTCGGAATACGCGAGGCCGAGCACATCCATTTCGACGCCGGCCGTCACGAGCGCGATCACCGGATGCATGTGCTGCGGAATGCCCGGCGTCGTATGCAGCGCGATCGACGTCCACACGAGGTCGATGTCTTGTTGAGCAATGCCCTTGCTCTTGAGAAAATCGCGCGCCGCATTGGCGCCGTCCACCTCGAAGCGCTCGCACGCACTGCTGTGCCGATGCGTCAGCCCCATGTCGTGAAACATGCACGCGCAGTAGAGCAGCTCCGGATCGTACTTCAGCGCCCGGCGGCGACCGGCAAGCGCCGCGAAGTAGTACACGCGACTCGAATGGTGGAACAGCAGCGGGGACTCGGTATCGCGGACGAGTTCGGTGATCTCGCGCGCCAATTGGCTATCGGGAATCGTGATGCCGGCAACGTTCACAGTCATGGTCGACCTCCATTGAAGATATGTCGATTCTGTGCATCGACACCCCTGTCTTCAACAGACGTATTACGCCAAATCCTGCCATTTTGCGCGATCGGCTGACGCGGCCGGCAAAGCGTGTCCGATTCGGCCCGCAGCACCGCTTCAGTCCCGTCCCGTGCGGCTCGCGCACGTCTATACTGCAACGCGTCGCGTTGTCAGTCATGCCATCGTTCATGCCGAAAGTCGTAGGTGTTTTTGCCGTCCCGGGTGTTCAGTTGCTCGACGTTTCCGCGCCGCTCGACGTGTTCGCGCAGGCGAACGTCGAATACGGAAAAGCGTTCTACACGCTGCGCGTGATCGCGTGCGAATCGGGGCCGATCCGCAGTTCTTCCGGCGCGCAACTGTTGCCTGACTGGGTCGCGCCAGACGTCCCGGCGCGCATCGATACGCTGCTCGTCGCGGGCGCGCCGGGCGCGGGGCGCGTCCCGCTACGCACCGACGTGCTTGCATGGCTACGCTCCGCGGCCGTACAGAGCCGGCGATACGGCTCGATCTGCACGGGTGCGTTCGTACTGGCGGAGACCGGCCTGCTGAAGGGCCGCCATCTGACGACGCACTGGGCCGTGGCCGAAGCGCTTGCCGAAGCACATCCGACGATCACCGTCGACGCCGACGCGCTATACGTGCGCGACGGCAAGCTCCGTACCGGCGCCGGCGTGACGGCCGGCCTCGATCTCGCGCTGGCACTCGTCGAGGAGGACCTCGGACGCGACATCGCCCGACGCGTCGCGTCGCAGCTCGTGATGTTCTTCAAGCGACCGGGCGGGCAGCTGCAGTTCAGCCGTAAAGGCGAAGCGCGGCCCGCCGGCCGCTCGGTGCTGCAGGAAGTGCAGCGCTGGATCGCGGCGCATCCGGAACTCGCGCACTCGGTCGCCGACCTGGCGAAGCACGCAGGCATGAGCCCGCGACACTTCGCGCGGCTGTTCCGCGCGGAAGTCGGCATGACGCCGGCCGCGTGGGTCGAAGCGACGCGCATCTCGGCCGCGCGTCAGCTGCTCGAGAACGGCCGCGATACGCCGAAGCAGGTCGCAGCGAAATGCGGCTTCGCCAACGTCGATACGCTGCGGCGCTCGTTCGCGAAACACGTCGGCATCACGCCTGCCGAGTATCGGAAACGGCAGGCCATCGTGACCGAATAGCAGCCGCGTGGCGCGCGTCTTCGTCGGCTTTGTCTTTGATCCGGTGCGTCGCGTTGTTTCGCATTGCTCGGTGCCGGCGGGGTCGACCCGATGATGCTTCAGGGCTCGCGTCCAGACAGCCGATGACGGCGCAACAAGTTGTGTTGACAACCTTTTCTCGTTTCTCTCGACAAGCACTTTTCGATGCCCGGGCATGCGGACGCGCTGCTGCGCACGCGTCCGTTGCATCGCGCCGATTCGACCGCCGCGGCGCGTGCGCCGCCTACGTCGCCCAATCTCCAGACAAATGGCGCCTGCCCCGTAATCCGCGAATCGTTTACTCGGTTGCAATAATGATTCGCCCGCACGCGTATTTCCGGTCCGTTACGCGATCGCTACGATGCAATCAACCGCTGAACGCAAAGAGCGAAGCGCGAAATCAACGAAACCGGAGGTCATCATGAAGTCGTTCATCTACGCTGCCGTCGCAGCCGCCGCACTGTCTGCATCGTATGGCGCGCTTGCGCAATCGAACCCGTCGGGTCAACTGACGCGCGAGCAGGTGCGCGCCGAACTCGTCCAGCTCGAACAGGCCGGCTACAAGCCGGAAGTTTCCGACACGCAGTATCCGCGCGCGCTGCAGACCGCGCAGGAACGCGTGACGAACGCCGATGCAACCGGATACGGCGCGCAAGCTGCGCCGCGCATTCATGCCGGCCGCGTCGCCGCCGCCCGCCAAGACGGCCGCGATTCGATCTACTTCGGCCAGTAATGCCGCCTGCGTACTGCGGTACGCGCGCGCCGTGCCTCGCACCCCGCTCCCGTTCATCGGGGCGGGGTGTTGTTTTGTCAGCGCGTGCACATCGATGCATGCGTGCATGCCAACGCGCGCACCGTGACACGCAGCGACACGATGCGCCCCGCTCCCCCGCCGCTCGGCCTGCCGTCCTGAACGCCGGCACCCCGCATTTGCGCATAGAATGGCCGCGTGGTCGGCGCCGGCCGCAGCGAACGCGAGCGTCATCTCGAACCGCCGGGCAAGCCCCGATCGTCATCGCGTTCGCCGGCCGACTCCGATGCCGCATCAATGGCATTTTTCGAAAAGGAGCGGTTTCATGTCTCAAACATCCGGTTCCATGATCACGTTTCGCCGCCCGGACGGCCAGGAGCTGCAAGGCTACCTCGCGACGCCGGAGAAGACCGACGGCGCGCCCGCGGTCGTCGTCATTCAGGAATGGTGGGGCTTGAACGACCAGATCCGCGGTGTCGCGGATCGCCTCGCGCGCTGCGGTTACTTCGCGCTCGTGCCCGATCTCTATCGTGGCAAGTCGACGGTCGAGGAAGAAGAAGCGCACCATCTGATGACGGGGCTCGATTTCGGCGATGCCGCGTCGCAGGACATTCCCGGCGCCGTCCAGTATCTGAAGACGCGCGCCGAGCGCGTCGCCGTGACGGGCTTCTGCATGGGCGGTGCGCTCACGCTGCTGTCGCTGCAATTCGCGGACGCCGACGCCGGCGTCACCTGGTACGGCTTCCCTCCGCTCGACTATCTCGATGCGTCGAAGATCAAGGTGCCGGTGATGGGTCATTGGGGCACGCAGGACGCGTTCTTCACGATCGACCAGGTCGACGCACTCGAAAAGAAGCTGAGCGACGCCAAGGTCGACATCGAATTCCACCGGTATCTCGCTCATCACGCGTTCGCCAACGAAACGGCCGTCGGGCCCGGCCGCATCGCTGGCACGCAGTTCGATCCGGTGTGGTCGCAGTTCGCGTGGGACCGAACGCTGACGTTCTTCGGCCGCACGCTCTGGCAAAAGGCGGCCTGACGGCCGTTGAAGCGGGCGAGCGCAACGCTCGCCGCTCGATCGATGTATCGCTCTTGCCGGCACGGTCGCATGCAGCGGCGCGGCCGGCAACATGCGCACCGATTGCGAACCGGAGTACGTGGCGCGCCGCTTCCGCAAGCGCCGCGCATCCGATGCCAAGGATTCCGTATCAATGATGGCCGCAAGTGCGGCCGATATGTCATGCGTTCGCGCGCGACTCCTGTGCCGCACAGAGCGCGGCCTCGTCGGCCGCGAGCATTTCAGGCACGCACTCGCGCAGAAAATCGACGAACGTCCTGATCTTCGCATCGAGATACTGACGAGACGCATACAGCGTATAGACGGTCAGCTTCTGCAGCCGGTACTCGGGCAACACGCGCACGAGCGCTCCGCTCGCGAATGCCGGCAAGGCCGTCGACATCGGCAATGCGCCGATGCCGAGACCGGCGCGCAGCCCTGCGCCGAGTGCGTCGGCGATGTTCACCTGAAAGTCCGGCAACGGCAGTTCGAACGTCTCGCGGCCGTTGGGTCCATCGAGATGCCAGCGATCGCGCGGAAAGATCGGCGTGACGATCTGCAGGCAGGCGTGCCCTTCCAGATCGCTCACGGTACGCGGCGTGCCGCGCTCTTTCAGATATGCAGGCGACGCGCACAGCACGCTATGCATTTCGCCGAGCCGCTGCGAAACGAGGCCGGAGTCGGGCAATTCGGCCGTGCTGAGCTGCAGCGACACGTCGTAGCCTTCGTCGATGATGTCGGGCACATGCTGCGAGAGCGTCAGTTCCACCGCGACCGACGGATAGCGCTGTCGATAGCGAACGACCGCAGGCACGACGTACGCCTGCCCGAAGCTCGTCGTCGCGTGCACGTGCAATCGCCCCGACGGCTTTGCCTGCGCGTCGGCCGCCTCGGCTTCGGCTTCGTCGATATACGCGAGAATCCGCTGGCAACGGTCGAGGTAGCGCTGGCCTGCGTCCGTCAGCGCAATGCGGCGGGTGCTGCGATTCAGCAGACGCGTGCGCAGATGCGTTTCCAGCTGCGCGACCGAGCGGGATGCGTAGGCTGTCGTAATGTCCAGCCGCTGGGCGGCGCTCGTAAAGCTGCCCTCCTCCGCGACCCGGACAAAAATGCGCATCATCTGTAACGTGTCCATCGCCATGTCCCCGGGATTGAAACCGCGCCGTGCCGCGGCGTCGCCGCGTGTCTCCGTCGTCGAGAGCCGCTACGACTGTGGCCGGTCCGGCGCGAATTGTGCGGAACAGTACAGCAGCGTCGATAGCGTGTCCAGTTCGCCGTGCGCGGTCTCGTACGGTGCCCGCAGCGCGGCGGAAGACCGCGTTCCGCAAGGCGTGCGAACGGGCATATCGCGCCGTCCGACGTCATGCCGGGACGGGACGATACGCCCTGTCCATTAGACGCGCGGCGCCGGGTCGAACGGATCGCGCAACACGATCGTGTCGTCCCGTTCCGCGCCGGTCGTGATCATCGATACGGGAACGCCCGCGGCCGCTTCGACGCGTGCGATGAACGCCTGCGCGGCATGCGGCAACGCTGCACGCTCGCGCACGCCCTTCACGCTGCGTTGCCAGCCGTCGAACCGCTCGTACACGGGCCGTGCACGCGCTTGGGCATCGAGACTCGCGGGCAGACGGTCGACGCGCGCGCCGTCCAGTTCATAGCCGACGCAGAGCTCGATCGAGTCGAAGCCGTCGAGCACGTCGAGTTTGGTCAGCGCCAGCGAATCGATACCGGACACCCTGACGGCCTGACGCAACTGCGCGGCATCGAGCCAGCCGCACCGCCGCGGCCGGCCGGTGTTCACGCCGAATTCCTGGCCGCGCGTGCGCAGCGCTTCACCGGTTGCGTCAGTCAGCTCGGTCAGGAACGGGCCGCCGCCCACGCGCGTCGCGTAGGCCTTCGTCACGCCGAGCACGTGCCCGAGCTTCGACGCGCCGAGCCCGGTCCCGGCCGCCGCCGCGGAGGCCACGGTTGCCGACGACGTCACGAACGGATACGTGCCCCAGTCGATGTCGAGCATCACGGCCTGCGAGCCTTCGAAGAGGATGTGCTCGCCGCGGTCGGTCGCGTCGTTCAGGTCGGCCCACGCCGGCCGCACGAACGGCAGGATCTTCGGCGCGATGTCCATCAGCCTGTCGAACATCGCATCGCGCGAGCAGACCTCGAGGCCAAGGCCACGGAACCATGCGTTGTGATAGTCGACCAGCGCCTCGAGCTTGTCGGCGAGGCGGGCAGGTTCGGCAAGATCGCCGACGCGCAGCCCGCGGCGGCCGACCTTGTCCTCGTACGCCGGCCCGATTCCGCGCAGCGTCGTGCCGATCGGCTCGCGGCGCAGCCGCTCCTGTGCCTCATCGAGTGCGCGGTGAATCGGCAGCACGAGCGTCGCGTTTTCGGCGATCGACAGGTTGTCCGGCGTCACCTGCAGCCCGAGCTCCGCCATTCGCGCGATTTCGGCGAGCAGCGCTTCCGGATCGAGCGCAACGCCGTTGCCGATCACGCCGCGCTTGCCGCGCACGATGCCGCTCGGCAGCAGCGCGAGCTTGTACGTCTTCCCGCCGACGACGAGCGTGTGACCGGCGTTGTGACCGCCGTTATAGCGCGCGACGACATCGGCCCGTGCCGCCAGCCAATCCACGATCCGCCCCTTGCCTTCGTCGCCCCATTGGGCGCCTACCACGACCACATTTGCCACGCTCGATTCTCCATGTGAGAAATTCAGACACTCGCGTCGGCCGATGCGGCCGCTCGTGTGGCATAGTCGCAAAGCGTCTCCCGGCAATCAAACGATTAAATCTGAGCGATTTCGTCAGAAAAACTCACACGGACTCGAAAAGCATGGCACGTCGACTTCCGCCGCTGAATTCGCTACGCGCATTCGAGGCCGCCGCGCGACTGGGCAGCTTCACACTTGCCGCCGACGAACTGTGCGTCACGCACGGTGCGATCAGCCGGCACGTGCAGCAGTTGGAGACCTGGCTCGGCAAGCCGCTGTTCGAACGTCTGAATCGACGCGTCGTGCTCACCGATGCAGGGCGTGCGTATCTTGCGGAAGTCGGCGCATCGTTCGATCGCATCGCGCTCGCGACTGCGCAGCAGTTCGGGCAAGGCCAGCAGCGCGTGCTGCGCGTCAATGCGCCCGCAACGTTTTCGTTGCGCTGGCTGGTGCCGAAACTGTCGTCGTTTCAGGTCGCCCATCCAACGATCGAGGTGCGGCTGTCGACGTCGAACGAGCCGATCGACAAGCTGCGCGACAGCGCCGATCTGATCATCCGCGGCGGCCCGCAGACGATCGACGGTTACATGGCCGACGAATTCCTGTCCGAAGTCCGCTTGCCGGTGTGCGCGCCGAAGCTGCTCGAGCGCACGCCGCTGCGCACGCCGGCCGATCTGGCGAACTTCACGTTGCTGCATGCGGCCACCTATCCCGGCATGTGGCCGGAATGGCTCGCAGCGGCCGGCT
Source organism: Burkholderia sp. HMSC10F09 (assembly GCF_001806955.1). Taxonomy (NCBI): domain Bacteria; kingdom Pseudomonadati; phylum Pseudomonadota; class Betaproteobacteria; order Burkholderiales; family Burkholderiaceae; genus Burkholderia; species Burkholderia sp. HMSC10F09. Next base: position 37,602 of record NZ_KV786504.1, on the reverse strand, counting down.
GCCCGAATCTCGTGCCTCGGCATGCGCTGACGCTCGAACATTTCTACCTGACGCTGCAGGGCGCGCTCGACGGACTCGGCGTGGCAATGGGGCCGATCGCGCTCGTCGCCGACGATATTGCCGACGGCCGGCTCGTGCAGCCGTTCAGCGGCCCGGCGTTGCCGGCGTGGCGGTATTTCACCTACGTGTCGGCCACGCGGATCGACGATGAAGCGGTACGCGCGTTCAGGGACTGGCTGAAGCTGGCGGGACGTGCGGAGCGTTCGGGCGGTCTGCGCTGATCGGCGTGTGAGGTGCCTGCCGGATGGGCCGGATGGGCATGCCGGGGAGCCCGGCGTAGAAGGGATTGTCGAGGCGCGATGTGTCGGCCGCCGATCGAAAGCGACTCGTGGAGCGCCGCAGTCATCGCTGCGGCACGCAAGCCGCGAGGACATCCGCGGCTTGCGAACCGGTCGGCGCTTACTGGCCCGAACCGGCGGCCTTCTTCTCGGCGTTCTGGAGGTTCTGCGGATAATTCGGATCGTTGACGGCCGGCTTGTAGCCCGCGTCCTCGAGCTTCTTCAGCTCAGCGGTATTCTTCGCGCGCGCCGCCTTGCGTTCGGCTTTGCGTTTGGCACGTGCCGCCTTGCGCGCTTCCTGCTTGGCAGCCTTGGCGTCCTGCGCGGCCGGTGCGCTCGCATCCGACTGCGCAAACACGGGCGCCGTCGAGCCAAGCAGGAACGCAGCCGCAGTCGCGGCCAGCATCAGTTTTTTCGTCTGGATTCGCATCGCTGAACTCTCTTGTGTAATGGGTCACGGACAGACAGCACATCGAGATACCACCCCTGCTCCCCGAGCGGTAGAGAAACCGGACGGGGCCTGTGCATCATAACCGCGTTACGCGACGGCCGGGTTCACGTCGCGATGGTGGCTTGGGGATACGTTTATGGGAGATATCTGACCGAGTTGGGCTAGTCCGGATGAAGCTGCGGTCGATTTGCGGTTCGATCGGGTTTGGGAACGGAGCCGTTATCGCGATGTGAAGGATCGTGTGAGGTGCCAAGCGCGACAGTGCTACTCGCAGCGCTTCAGCAAGGGTCCGGCGAGCGGGTTGTCCAAAGCGCCGCGGCTCGGCTAGGACAAGTCTGCTTGCCACAAGTCCGCTCGACAGCGATTCAACCGCGTGAATGGCCGTCTGCCCCACAGCTGTTTCAGTGCGGCGCCCGCGTCGATTGCGTGCGGAATGACACGACTGCGCTGCCTAGATGCTCCCATAGACGGGAACCTATACGGTCCGATCGCCGTTTCGCGGGCGGTTTTCTCCCATAGGTTTCTACGTTTTCAGTTTGTGAGTAGGTGCTCACATGTGAGGTCATGTTCGACACGTAAGTCCTTGTCGGGAAAAGGAAATTTTCGTCGCTCAACTCCGGTGAGCACCACTGTGACGGTCACCTTGAACCACGTTGGCATCGTTGGGTAGCGGTTTATGGGGTAGGTCTTTCTGCAAAAGCACACGTGTGTTTACATCTTTAGAAAGCAACGTTTACTTCTTTAACTACTTTTAGCAGCCTCACAGCCTTGTCCAGTAAGGGTTTGAAGGGGGATCGGTACCCATTTATGGGAGCACAGGTAGAAGATCGTGGGGGGTGAGGTCTGTGGATTTGGGGGATTGGGTACCAGCCTGTGGGGAACCGGGGATGTGGATATGGGAAGAGCGTACCCGTCTATGGGATTTCAGACCGGAAATGGCTTGGGTAGCCATCTATGGGATCGCCTTCAGGTAGCCATTTATGGTGCGTTGCTGCGAAATGCCGAATGTCGAGAGGCATTGCGTTCCTGTTTGGGTAGCCGTTTATGGTATCGGCGAAAGGTAGCCGTTTATGGGCAGCGGTTCGGCGCTCGGGATGGCATCGAAGGTCATGCGCGCGGCGTGGTCTCCCATAAACAGGTGCCTCCGACGAGAAAGGTACCCTTTTATGGGAACGCAGTAAGGTAGCGGTTTATGGGATGCTTTGGCGCGGCCCCTGCGGCGATCGTGCGAAACCTCTCACTGTCGATGCGTTTGAAGGTATCCATTTATGGGATTTTGAAAAGGTAGCCGGCTATGGGAGAAAATCGCGACCGTGCTGCACGGCACCACGAAATGCCGGTTCCGTTCCGGTACAGCCCCGATAAGTTCCCATGGAAGGCTACCTTCGATTCGGCAAGAGCCATGCCGGGCGCGGGTGTTCGAGCGTCAAAGGTAGCTGTTTGTGGGACGCATTTTGGCCGAAAGGTATATGCCTATGGGACGACGCGCCGATCGACACACAAAAAATTTCCCTTTTGCGTCGACGGCTTAGCGTCCGTTGTGCAAGTGACGCTGGAACAGGGGCGTTGCTCGCCGCCGCGAAAAGGTATAAAGTCCGCCCTCAATACGGTCACCTTATCCGGACACCACGATGCCGCGCAAGCCCGCAAGCAAAGGCTCCGACAAACAGGTTTCGCTGTTTCAGACACCCGAGCCTCCCGACTTGCTGCGCAAGGCGGTCCAGGCGATTCACATCGCACCCAAGTCGGGGAAGATCGGACTGCAGCAGCGCAAGATGTTCAGTTCGCTCATCAAGAACGCGCTTCGGCAGGAAGCGTTCGAGCCCGGCCGCACGAGCTTCTCGATTTCGATTGCCGCGCTTTCGCACGAGAGCGGGCTGAACAGCAACAACACGAAGTACGTGAAGGATACGGTCAACTCGCTGATCAGCACCGTCGTGAACTGGGACTACCTCGCCGCCGACCGGTCGACCGTGTGGAAGGCGTCGGGCTTGCTGGCGGGCGCGGAGCTCGAGCAATCGGTCCTGAAGTACAGCTTCTCCGACCAGATTCGCAGCGAACTGCTCAACCCCGAGATCTATGCGTTGATCGATATGCGCATCGCGCGCGAGTTTCGTCGATCGCATTCGCTTGCGCTGTGGGAAAACACCGTGCGCTACGAAGGGATCGGCATCACCGCCAAGATCCCGCTGCCGAAGTTCCGCGACCTCATTCTGGGTCAGGACAAGGCATCGCAGTCGTACAAGGAGTACAAGCTGTTCAAGAGCAAGGTCCTCGTGCCGTGCATTCAGGAGGTGAACGAAGTATCGGACCACACGCTTGAACTGATCGAACACAAGTCGGGCCGCAGTGTCGAGGCCGTGCAGTTCAAGGTCACGCGCAAGCCGAGCGCCGATACGGTCGAGGAAGGCGACGTCAAGAACGAAGCGCTCGTCGATGAGGTCGCGAAGTTCGGCATCCCGCGCTCCGAAGCGCGTCGGCTCATTACGCAATACGGCGTACAGCGGATCAAGGCGGCGATCGCCTATACGCTCAATCGGACTACGAAAAAGAACGCCGCGCCGATCGACAACGTGGCCGCGTATTTCCGCAAAGCGCTGACGCACGGCTACACGCTGTCCGACGGACAAGGCGCCGAGACCGGCGCAGCAGTCCAGGAATCCGCGCAAAGCAAGCAGGAGCAGATTCGCGACAAGTATCTGGCCGCGAAGGTCGAGGAAGCCGGCGCGTATTTCCGCGAGCTCGAGATCGACGATCAGACCAAGCTGATCGAACGCTACAACGAGACCGTTGCCGGGTCGAAGGACCTGACGCTGTCGCCGAAGAAGAAGGCAAGCAAGCTCGCACAAACGAGCTTCTTCCGCTGGCTCGCGCTCGACACCTGGGGCGAGCCGACGTCGGACGATCTGCTCGAGTTCCTGCTCAAGAGCAGCCTCGCCACCAACTGAACGAGACCGCGCGGATCCGCGTCCACGTACGTCGGATCGCTCCGACGTGGCGTGCGGCGTGGACGCGAGGTCTGCGTTGTTTCGTTTTACTGCTGTGCGGCGGTCAGTGCGGCGACGTATTCGTCGATGACGGCCTTGAGCTTGTCGGCGAGCGCTTCCTGATGGGTTGCGTCCACGCCCTTCAGCTGCAGGTCGAGACGCCCGTCGGGATATGTCTTCAACTGGCCGATCGCGCGTGACTCGAGCGCGAAATCGTGACGGACGCTGTAGCGTGTACGTCCCGCCTTCTTGGTGTCGTCGCTCTGCGCGCGCAGGAAGTTCTCGAGGTCGCGCACCGACTTCTTGCGATCGATGACGGCCGTCAGCAGACGGTCGGCGGTCGCCTCGCCCAGGCGCTCGAAGATCAGCTTAAGGAAATACGCTGCCTGCAGGCCGACGACGTCGCTCGCGGCCGCCATGCGCTCGAGCAGCGTATTCGGCAGGGCGTTCAGCGACAGCGTCTTGCTGATCGATGCCTTGTCCTTGCCGATCTTTTCCGCGAGCGTGTTCTGGTCGGGGAAGACCTTCTCGTCGAGCAGGCGCTTCCATGCCACTGCGTCGTCGAAGATCGTCTGGCGTTCGTGATCGTGGTTGGCGCGATACGCGATCGTATAGAGTTGCTCCGGCGTGTGATCGGTGCGGAACGTCGCGTTGATCGTTTCGTCGCCGTTGATGCTCGTGGCGCGCAAGCGGCGTTGACCGTCGATCACGACGAGTTTGCCCGGAAACTCCGGCAGCCGCGTGACCTTGATCGGCTCGATCTGCCCTTCCCGCTTCAACGTCAACGCGAGTTCGTGCAGGCTCGATTCGGAGTAGAACACGCGCGGGTTGAACGGGTTCGGAATGCAGTCCTTGACCGCGACGCGTTGCGGCGCGCCGAGATCCAGCGCATCGGGTGGCGTGACGCCGGGGGCGGCCGCCACCGCGGCGCCGACGCCTGTTTTCGCCGCCGAGGGCGGCTCGGGTATGCGCGTTTCGAGCGCCGCGTTTTCTTGCGCGAGCCCGCGCAGCAGGCCTGCCGCGAGATGCAGATTGCCGGTCGGCTTTTTCTCTTTGGATGTGTCCTTAGCCATGAGCGGCTCCCGTTGCGCGCGTCGATGCGATGTATTGGGCCATTTCGGTCACGAGCTTTTCGATCTCGGCACGAGCCTCTTTCAGCCCCTTCAGATACCGGTTGTGATGGTGAATGGTCGTGCCGAGCGCGAACGTTTGGCGATAGACCTCGCGTTGTGCGATCTGGCTGTCGAGCAGATGCTCCCCTATTTCTTCTGCTCTTAGAATTTTTAAAATTTCTTCACGCATTTTAGTTTTTCCATTGACGCTATTCAGCATTAATGCGGAAGAGAGATTGGGATTGCGAACGGCGCGCATCGACTCGATCATGCGGATCATCGCGACGGTGCTGTACAGATCGGCCGGCGACGGCGACAACGGCACCAGGCAGAAATCGGCCACTTCGAGCACGGAGGCAATGCGCGGGTCCTCGAGGTTGCCAGGACAGTCGACGACGATGACGTCGAAGTTTGCGTCCTGTTTTTTAATTTCGGCGCCGATGCCGCGCCCGGCAGGTGCCAGCGACAGGACTGTCATCGGGAGCGTGTTCTCGCCGCTCGTTACCCAGCGGACCGAAGTGCCTTGAGGGTCCGCGTCGATCAGCGCCACTTTGTTCCCGCCGGCTTCGAATGCCGCGGCGATATTGACGGAGATGGTTGTCTTCCCCGTTCCACCTTTTTGATTGCTTACGGCGATTTTGAAGGCCATTAAATTCTCCACGGAGTTTTGCGTAATATATTCAGCGAAACGCTGATTGTCCAGACAAACGCTTTCACAAAGCTCGATTTTTTACGAAATGTGGTTGTCACGTGACAAGTAGGTCGAATGGCTGGGTGGCTCGGATAACGACGCTGGATAGAAAAATGATCGTGCGGTGATTCCGGAGCACGAGGGTTGATAGGTCTCGTTAAATTGCGCTTCGCGAACGCGGGACTATAGAAGTGCGACAGTAGGGCGGGCGGTTGTTACGTGACAACCGGGATGCCCGTAGCGACGTACCTCCACGGCGCTCGCGCAGGAGAACGACGCTGAGTTAGGCGCCTTTTCGATAAATTGGGCTCCCGTTGCGCTTGTCGCGGCCCCTCTGGTTCGCGGTTGTTACGTGACAACTCCCGCCGGCGACGCTCAGCGGGCTGCCGGGGTCTGCCGCCTTAAATCAACGCCCCTTTTGCTGCTTCATCTCCTCGACGATCGTGTCAGTAGGTCCCTGACGCCTACGACGCTCCGTAACTGCAGAAGTGCGTAGCACGGCTGCGGGAGTCGAGTTGTCACGTGACAACGACGTGGGCCGTTGGATATCGCTCCGGGCGGCTCGAAAGAAGAGAGGGCGCTACGTTCGCCGCGGAAAGACAGCCGTTGGAATCGGGCCGGGCGGCATCGGGCTCAACTGCACGCCAGCTGAGTTAGCAGCTGTCGCATCATGCAATGATGTGTCCCTAATAAAAGGGCACCGGAAACCCCGCCTTACATCGCAACGCTCTTGATTACACGTCGGACGCTGGCGATCTCCGCCAATGTGCTCGAGTGGGCCGAGCGTAGTGACGTGAAAACCGCCCTCCGCTGGCTTTGAGCGCAACCGTGAAACAATCGCCAAAAATTGACGCGCCGCCGGGATCCTTTGGACACAAGGGTTTACGCTGGATTGCTCAAGCTGTTTCACGGAGAATACACCGCGTTAGGGCGGGAAACGGGGGCGGATGACGGCCCACGCCTCAGGACATTACCCGGTGAGCTTCTTGAGAGTGACGCTGTATTGATTGATACGTGTGGGGTCGTGATCGATACGAATCGCCCGTGCACAAGATTCATTGCCGAGTCTGATGCCCGAAACGGCGGTCATGCCGCGCGCCGATCCCGGCCGGTTGTCACGTGACAACGCGTGTGCAAACCGACGCAACGCACGGTTTGGAGGAGGGCCGCGGGACGACCGCATTGCCGATATTCGCAAGGGGATATCGCCCGTGAGCTTACCTCTCGGCTTCCGCCGGACACAACCGCCAGCGGCGCGCCTTCCTTCCGGACGCGCTTTTCTCCTCAGGCACGGCACGCCACCATTGCTCGCCGCGATGCGGTGCATCGAGATCGAGACGTTCACCCATCCGCGGCGTCGACAGTGCAACGCCACGCGCCACAGCCAGTGCCGTCACTCTTTCGAACGGATCTTGCCAACGATGCATGGCAAGGTCGAATGTCCCGTTGTGTATCGGTACGAGTTGTCGTCCGCGTAGATCGATATGAGCCTGAACCGTTTCTTCTGGCTGCATATGCACGTACGGCCACTGCGCGTCGTACGCGCCAGTCTCGATCAATGTCACGTCGAACGGCCCCAAGCGATCGCCGATTGCCTTGAAGCCATCGAAGTAACCGGTGTCCCCGCTGAAGAACAAGCGCAGACTATCGTCGACGATGACCCATGATGCCCAAAGCGTGCTGTCGCCATCGAACAGGCTTCGGCCGGAGAAATGCTGCGCGGGGGTGGCCGTCAGCGCCAGCCCATCGATCTCGACGCTTTGCCACCAATCGAGCTGCTGCACTTTCGCTGCATCGACGCCCCATTCGATCAAGCGGTCGCCGACACCTAGCGGCGTGACGAATACGCGAGTCGTTGAAGCGAGCGCGAGCACCGTTTCACGATCGAGGTGATCGTAGTGATCGTGCGACAGGATGACTCCGCGCAACGGAGGCAAGTCGCCGAGCGCGATCGGCGTAGGGTGGAACCGCTTCGGACCGAGCGTGCGGAACGGCGATGCGCGCTCCGAAAACACGGGATCGGTCAACCACCATTCGCCGCGCAACTTGATGAGCAGTGTCGAATGCCCAAGACGGTACAGGCTGCGGTCCGGCGCTTCCTCGAGTTCGGATACGGTCAGCCGATCGACGGGCAGTGCGGCGGCGGGCATCGTGCCTTGTGGTTTATTGACGAGCATGTTCCATGCGATCCGGAGCATCTTCCCGAATCCCTCGGCTGGCCGCGGCCTCACGTTGACGAAGCGCTCGCCGTTATGCTGCGTTGAACGACGACCATACGCGCGACTACGCTTCCCGGCCGTAAGCCCTAGCGCGCGCTGCACAAAAGTAAAAGGTGAGGCCATGTTCGACTCGTCCGAAAAAGTACACTCAGCAGTGTAGTTTCTTATTCGAAAAAGTAAACTACGCGGTGTAAAATTTTTCGAATGAACACCACCTCGTCTCCACAGCGCCTCACCGACCGCAAGCGTGCCGCCATTGTCGATGCGGCGATCGAGGCGTTTCTCGCTTCCGGTTACGACGCAACGAGCATGGATCGAATCGCTGCCCACGCCGGCGTATCGAAGCGCACGGTCTACAATCATTTTCCGAGCAAGGACGCGCTGTTCGTCGCGATCCTGCAGAAACTGTGGAACGCGACGCAGGACGACGGCACACCTGCATATCGCGACGATGTCCCGTTGCGCGAGCAACTCGTCGCGCTGTTGAATCGCAAACTAAAGTTATTGAACGACGAGTCGTTCCTGGCACTTGCGCGTGTCGCGATCGGCGCGGCGATGCATTCGCCGGAGCGCGCACGCGACATGGTCGCGCGCCTCGGCGAGCGCGAAGAAGATGTCACCGTATGGATCCGCGAAGCGTCCGCCGCTGGACGTTTGTCTGTATCGGACCCTATATTCTCCGCCCAACAACTGCATGGCATCGTGAAGGCGTTTGCGTTCTGGCCGCAATTGACGATGGGCCAGCCGCCGCTCGATTCGCAGGAGCGACTCAGGGTTGCTGAATCGGCGGCCGACATGTTTCTCGCGCGCTACTCGCGCGCCGACGGCAAGGACGCCCCGGTCAAATCGTGAGATTGAGCGCACTTCCTGCGCGGGGCGGCGAGGCCGGAATCGCTGAAGCCTGCTGCGCTTATCGACACCGATATGCATATCACCAGTACGGACGCATCGGAGCGTGAGGACCGATCAATGAAAACGCTGCTGATCGTCTATCACACGATGACCGGCGGGACGCGGCAGATGGCCGAGGCGGCTGCCGCGGCTGCACGCGACGAATCGAGTGTCGACGTCCGGCTGCAGCGCGCGGATGCGACTACGCCGGAGCACGTATTGACCGCCGACGCGTATCTCTTCGCGACGCCGGAAAATCTTGCGGCGATGTCCGGCGTCATGAAGGATTTCTTCGATCGTTGTTATTACCCCGTCCTCGATCGCGTGAACGGCCGGCCGTATGCGGCGATGATCTGCGCGGGCAGCGATGGTCAGAACGCGCTACGCCAGATCGATCGGATCGCGACCGGCTGGCGACTCAACAACGTGGCGCCGGGCCTGATCGTATGCACGCATGCGCAAACACCGGAGCGCATTCTTGCGCCGAAGACCATCGGCGCCGACGATCTGGCGCGCTGCGCGGAGCTCGGCGCAGCGCTCGCGGCAGGACTGGCGCTCGGCATCTTTTGATTCGTGATGCCGTCGCCGGATGCGCGCTCGACTAATCTCCCGTCTTCGCCGCTTCCGGTCGATGATGTTCTGGCCAGAGACGCTTTACGAGATCGCGCGAAGCGCCGTAGGCATAGCAGCTGTCTATTTTCACCGGCTTGCCGTTGCTGTCGTACTCGTTCAGCGACGACGGGCGAAATCCGACCATCGTCTGATACGCGGCCGTCGCGAGCGGCGTAAGGATCTCCTTCAAATGCGTGCAGGTGTCGCACGACGGCAGACGCTTGCGGACCTCGCTGTTCCACCCGGCACCGATGCGCAGGCCGACCAGCGCCTGCAGCGAATCGCCGCCGCCGGGACATTGCGCGTACGGATGCGATTTGATGAAGGTGGAAACCGCGCGAACGATCATGTCGCCATCGAAGACAAGCGTGACGCCCAGATCGTGAATCGGCGCATGTGCGGCGATCATCCGTGCATCGCCGGGCGGCGTAAAGTCGACAGGCTTTCGGTCCGTCAGACACGCCGTCACTTCGAACAAGCCGTCGCTGCGTCGATAACCGCGCATGTCGATCTGCCGATGATGAATTTCCTCGCGCGTGACGTCTTCCTGCGCGGTGTCGTGTGGGGAAACCATGGATCTGCTCCGTTGCGCAACCGGGTTTGCATAGGCGATGTGTATGCGGCCGGGCACGCGATGACATGGACGCACAACAGCCGGACGCTGCACGACATACTACGCACTTTCGTGCTTTTCGGCAGCGATGCGACTCGGGACGAAAAGGATGCGTACGCAACGAAATAGACGGGGGCATCGACGCGCGTTTCGCGCCGTCCGTTCATCGCACCGCTGAGGCGACGGGATATAGGTGACAACATTCGCGCGATCTTGCGCAACGCGATCTCGACTCCTCATGGCACCATGCCTCCGTCTCACGATTGGAGAATCGTTCCTTCCCGTCGCGCAGCACGCCGCCACACCGGAAATCATCGTGCCCAATTGCGCCTGACATCCCGTCCATTTTCGTTACCCAGCACCGCCGCTTTCCTGCGCTCACCGACCCGTCGGTCGCCGTCCACGTCCACGCATTCCGGCCGATCCGGACCAGTGAGTCAGCCGTCATCCGCGCGTACCGGTATACTTCGACTCCTGCCTTGTCCGGCATCTTGGCCGGTGCCTGAAACAGTGGCGTGCGCGATGCGGTTTCGTCGCGATCCGCGTCGGCGGCAGATGCTGCAGCCGATGCGGCGAAGCGCGTGGTCCGACGTCGATACGCGCGATGGCCGCGCGAATCACGCCTTACACTCCTGGTGGATTGAATTTATGGGTTTTGAACAACTTGCCGAATTGCGGGCGCAGCTCGCAGCGAAGGCCAAGCAGGAACGGAACGCGAAGCGGCCGGCAACGCGTCCGGACACCGGCGCGAAGCCGTCCGGCGATCGTCCGCCTCGCGGGGCCAAATCGGGTGCCGGCACCAAAGCAGCGACGAGCGCGAAGGCCGCGCCGGCAAAGCCGTCGGCGCCCGTCGATCCCGTGATCGTCGCGATCGGAAAACTGCAACGGCGTTTTCCGCGCGCTTTCCCGAAGAATCCGGCACCGAAGGTGCCGCTGAAGGTCGGTATCTGGGAAGACCTCGCGCGCGAAGCACAGACGCTCGGTCTGAGCGAAGCGGAGCTGCGCGATGCGATGTCGACGTGGTGTCGCGGCAACCGTTACTGGTCGTGCCTCGTTGAAGATGCGGTCCGCGTCGACCTGCAGGGCAACGAAGCAGGGCGCGTGACGCGCGACGATGCGGCGCGTGCGCGACACCTGAAGTCGCGGCGTCCCGGCAAGGGTGCTGCGAAGCCGGCGAAGGGCGCGCAGCAGCCGAAGGCCGACGCGCAGACGGACGCCGCCGTGCAGCAGCCGGCCGCCGCGGACACGCAACCGTCGGTCGAACCGGCGCCGCAAGTCGAACAGCAAGCGGCTGGTAACGAGTAAGGTCGGATACGTCGCTGCGCCATCGCGCGGCGACGTCCATCGGCGGCAGGCATGCAGCCGACCTGTCGCGTCGTTCTGAACTGCGGCGCCGTAAACGCGAAGTGACAAACGTCACGCGCGAGCAGCGGCATGGACGCTTGCACGGTTCATCGACGCGTAGCATTTCGCGTTCCCAAGCGAAGTCGGCACACGATTCGTGCGAAGTGCAGCTCGGAAAATTCGTGATCCTGATCGAGCGACGACACATACCGTTCGCCATGAACGAACGGACTTGAGCCCATTGCGCTGCCGATGCTCCGTGTTCGAGACCACATCCTGCGCCGACATCGCCATCGTCCATGGTCCCTTTCGACGCGAGGCTCGCCGGAAATGATGCGATACCTTCGCCCATCTCTCGATGAGCAACGCGACGCCTGGTAAGCAAGGCGCACGCGTTCATCAATCGGGCGCAATCTTCACTGACCGACGCACCAGGCGTAACCACCGTACCGACAGCATCCGCGCACGGCGCACCGCCCACCGTTCGCCCCACAAGCCCCCAACGGCCTACATTCACCCGCCGTTCTGAACCAGCCGAATCAACGTTCCATCGAGATCAACCAGCGCACCGACCTTACCACCCCACGCCTCGGGCTTTGGCCGATGCACGCGAGGCCATCCGGTCGTCGTCTCCGGTATGCCGGCCGCGATCACTTCATCGAAGAACGCGTCGACGTCGTCGAGGCGAAAACAGCAGCTGAACCAGCTTTCAGCCGGATCGAGATCGGCATGCCGAAAGAACTCGAGTAACAGATCGCGTCGCCGCAGAATCATCCAGTCTTCATCGCGCCAGGTTTCGATAAAACCGAACTTGGCGTAGAAGCGCGACGTCGCGTCGAAATCGCGCGAGGGCAGATTGGGGCTGGCAATATCGGTCATGGCGAGATGCTCCGAGTAGCGGCACAGCGGACCGAGGCGACGCAGCCGCGCAACCGTGGCGACCGACTATCGCTGCGGAGGAAAGCAAACAGGAAAGTCCTCGCAGCCCGGACATCCGGGCGCGGGCCCCGGCGGCAAGCCGAGCGATGCAGCGGCTTCCTGCGCGAGGAATTTCTTCCAGCGCAGCTGACCGACGTTGCGCGCCGCGACCGCCGGAAAATAGCGATCGAGCATCGCCGCGACCGCGCCACGGCCGTCGAGCCCGAGGTCGCGCCACAGATGATCGCCGCGCAGACACGCATGCGCGATGATCGAAGCGACGCAGTCGGCGTCGTCGACCGCCACTGCAGCGCCGACATCGCGCATCAGCAGTGCATGCAAGGTCGCGACGAACGTGGCATGTGCGGGCGGCAAGGAGCGAACGATAAAAGGCGCTGCCAATGCCGCGGCGACGTCGCCGGACAACGCCGGAAAATGTCGCGCGAGCAGCCGCGTCAATTGCGCGTGCGACAGACCGAGCAGCGCGAGCTCGTTGCGGCTCGCGCGCGCCGCGACGAGCGCGGCGAACAACCGCGCGTCGGGGCTGCCCGGATCGACCGCGCCCGACAGCAGCGAGCGAAATGTCTCGGCACCTTCCGTACACGCGCTCGCATCAACCGGCTTCGAATCCTTCACTCGATGCCGACGATCACGCTCGATGCCTTGAACATCGCCGTCGCGGCGCTGCCGCTCGCGAGTCCGAGTCGCTCGACGCTATCGTTCGTGACGATCGCGATGATTTCGGTGCCGCCGGCCGTCCTGATCGCGACCTCCGAATTCACGGCACCCTTCGCGACCGACGCGACGGTGCCCGCGATGCAGTTGCGCGCCGAGACCTTGCCGGCATCGACATCGACCATCACGATGACCGACGACGCCTTCACGAGCGCGAACGCTTTCGTGCCGGTCGACAGGCCGAGCGACGCGGCGCTGCCGTGCGTGATGACCGCGACGATCTCGAGGCCGTCCTGCGTGCGCAGCGTGATTTCGTCGTTGACGGCGCCCGTCTTGACGGCGCTGATCTGACCGGTGAATTGATTGCGGGCACTGGTTCGCATGGCGAGTCTCCGGGGACGGGCCGCATCGCGCGCGGCAAATGAACAACGAAAGTGCGGTCGAGTTTACCGCCGATGCGACCGGCGTGCGGCATTCGCCCTGCACGACACGCTTATCGCGCGTTATTCGCCGCGCCGTCCGCCGTCCGCCGTCGCCGGCCGTGCCGACGACGTCTCCTGCTGCGACGCAGCGGGCGTCGCGTCACCTTCCCATCCGCCGCCGAGCGCGAGAAACAATCTCACCTGATCGGCCGCGACCTGTCCTTCGGCGGCCGCGACTTGCGCGTGCACGCTGGTCAGCGTGCGTGTCGCGTCGAGATCGGCGATGAACGACTCGCGTCCGGCGCGATAGAGCCGATGCGTTTCGTCCGCGGAGCTGCGTGCCGACTCGTACGCGGTACGCAGTTCGTCCGCGCGTTGCACGTCGGCCGCATACGCGGCGAGGCTCGACTGCGTTTCGCGCAGCGCATTCAGTACGACGCCGTCGAAATGCGCGAGCGCACCGCCGGTCGCGGCTTCGGCCTCGCGCACACGCGCGCGCTGTCCGTTGACCGGAAAGGTCCAGCTGATCAGCGGGCCGAACGACCAGCGATTCGTCGTCGACGAGAAGAGATCGGCGGCGACGCCGACCGATCCCGCCGACGCGCCGATGCTGATCGACGGATACAGCGCGGCGGTCGCGACGCCGATGCGCGCGGTCGCAGCCGCAAGTTGACGCTCGGCCTCGCGCACGTCGGGACGGCGGCGCAGCAACGCGGCGCCGTCGCCGATCGGAATCGGCCGGCGCAGCTTCGGCAGCCGTGCGCATTCGGTGACGGCCTTCGGCAAGTCGGCCGGCGCGCGCGCGAGCAGTGCGGCGAGTTGGTACTGCGCGATCTTGCGGCGGCTTTCGAAGCGCGGGATGTCGGCGGCGAGCGTGCGGACCTGCGTGACGCCGCGCGTCACCTCGGTCTGATTGCCGCGACCGACGTCACGCAGCCGCTGCGACAGCGCGACACGCTGCCGCTGCAGCGCGACCGACTGCTTCGCGATCTCGAGCTCCTCACCGGCCGAACACGCTTCGACGTATGCGCGCACGACGTCGGCGACGACCGTGATGCGCGCGAGATCGGCGGCGGCCTGCACGGCCTCGCTGTCCGCGCGCGCCGCTTCGACGCCGCGCCGCAGCTTGCCGAACAGATCGATCTCGTACGACACGTTGATGCCGACCGACCCTTCGTTGACGACCGGCAGCTTGTTCTCGAGCAGATACTGCTCGGCCGATTCCTGCGCGCGTTGCACCGCGGCTTCGGTGCGGCCCGAGAAGCCGCCCTGCTGGTTCGCGACCTCGAGCGCCGCACGCGATCGCGCGAGATTGGCCGCCGCGACGCGCAGGTCGGTATTCGACGTCAGCGCGCTGCGCACGAGGTCGTTGAGCGCCGGATCGTCGTACAGCTGCCACCAGTTGCCGGGTACCGCATCGTGCGAAACGAGCGTCCCGTTCGCATCGTCGAGCGCGTGATTGGCAAGCGGTGCGTTCACGTACGCCTGCTGCGGCAGCGTGTAGTCGGGGCCGACCGACTTGCATGCGCCGAGCGCGAGGGCGAGCGGTGCAAGCGTCGCCGCGACGCGAAGACCGGGCCGCTTCATTGCGACGCTCCCGCCGCGCTGGCGGCCGTGCCGGACGCGGTAGGTGCGACAGGTGCGGCCGGCGCGACCGGCTGCGCGCGGTCGCGGCGCTGCGTATCGGGCGCGCGCACGGCGACGGTCGCGGTGCGCCCCGCGATCATGCGGAAATCGTCCGGCACTTCGTCGAGCGCGACGCGCACCGGCACGCGCTGCGCGAGCCGCACCCAGCTGAAGGCGGGATTCACGTTCGGCAGCAGGTTCGACCCTTGCGTGCGGTCGCGATCCTCGATCGCCGCGACGATGCTCTGCACGTGACCGCGCAGCGAGTGCGGTTCGCCCATCACGAAGATGTCGACGGGCTGACCGATATGGATGCCGCGCAGCTTGGTTTCCTCGAAATAGCCGTCGACGCGGAACGAGTTGCGATCGACGACCGACAGCACGGCACGGCCGGCCGGCACGTATTCGCCGACGCGCGGTGCGCGATCGTTCAGATAGCCGTCGACGGGGCTCACGACGGTCGTGCGCTGCAGATTCAGCTTCGCGGTGTCGAGCGACACCTGCGCATCCTGCACCGCCGCTTCGCCTTGCTCGACGCGCGTGCGGCTCTCCTCGACCTGCTCGCTCGCGACGAGATTGCCGAGCTGCAGGTTGCGCGCATATTCGCGCTTCGCTTGCGCGAGCGTCGCGCGGCGCTGGGCGAGCGTCGCTTCGGCGAGCCGTTCCGCGAGCGCGTAGCGCGCGCGGTCGATCACGAACAACACCTGCCCACGCGTGACGGCCTGGTTGTCGGCGACTTCGACGGACGTGATCAGCCCCGACACGTCGGGCGCGACCTGAATTACGTCGGCGCGCACGTGCCCGTCGCGCGTCCATGGCGAGAACATGTAGTAGTCGATCACGCGCCATAGCACGAGCGCGGCGACGACGACGACGATCAGGGTGAGCAGGACCTGTCCTGCCGAGAGCCAGGGTTTTTTCACGTTCACGTTAGGTAGCCACGAAATGGTGGGACACGATCACGACGGCGGCGAATACGAACACGTAGATGCCGAGATCGAAGATCGAACGGTGCCAGACGAGGCGGTAGAAGCCGATGCGATCGAGCACGGTGCGCACGGCGACGTTGATCAGGTAGGCGATCAGCATCAGCACGAGCGGAGCGGGCACGAACACGCCGAGAATGTCGATTTCGCCGATCATGGTCGCGGTCGGAAAGTCGGGTAGGGAAGCGGCATCATGCCTGCGCTCCGTCGGGCGTTTGCGGCGCGCGGGTGGACGCGGCCGGATACAGCGACAGACGCAGGCCGACGAGCGCATGCAGCGCGTCGCGCAGCCGGCGATGCATGACCGGGATCGCGTGACCGGCCGGCGGCGCATCGCCGGGCGCGGGTGCCGCGCCGGGCAGATTGCGGCCGACCACGCGCCGCAGCGCATCGTCGATCGATTCGAGCAGCGCGGGCGGTACCGGCTGACGCGCATTCGCCGCGGCGCAGCGCGCGTAGTGGTCGGTTACGCCGGCGAGCACGCGATCGATCGCGTCGGACAGATCGCCGGACAATTTGCGCCGCAGCCGGCGCAGATCGAGCGCGTTCAGCGCGATGCGCAGGTCGCGGAAGCTCTCGATCGACGGATGACGGTGGTCGTCGGAGGCGCCGAGACGCGGCAGCAGTTGCGTCACGCGATCGAGCATGCGCGACGCATGGTTGCGCTGGTCCTCGAGCGGTTGCGTCGAGGCCGAGCGTGCGACGTCCTCCCAGCCCGAGCGCAGCAGCCGCCGCACCGCGAGCTCGGCGCCGAACGGCCGCGTCGCGCGTGTCCACACGTAGGCGAACAGCAGTCCCGCGACGCCTGCAAGGTTGCTGTTCAGAAACACGAAGAAGTCGGCGTCATAGGCGCCCTGGATGCTGACGAACGTCGCCGTGTTGACCGCGACGAGCATCGTGACCATGTTGAACTGCGGTCGCGGCAGCAGCGTGCCGATCAGGATGAACGGGCCCGCGAACATCAGCACGAGCATCGGGAAATCGTGCACGTGCGGCAGCACGACGAAGAGGTAAAGCCCCGCGAACACGACGCTCGCGGCCGTCGCGAGGAAGAACCGGAACACCATCGGCGCCGGTTCGTCGAGCGCCGCGAAGAAGCTGCACGCGACGGCCACGAGCGTGACGGCGCCGGCACCGTCGTGCCAGCCCGATTCGATCCACAGCCAGCATGCGAACACGATTGCGCCGACGACGGTCAGCGTCGAGAACAGCATCATGCCGCGATCGAAGAAGCGCTCGGTGCCGCCGAGCCGCCAGTGCCGGTAGCGCGGCTGCCACACGCCCGATTCGTTCGCGATCAGCGCGCGCAGCGAACGGCAGTCCTGCCAGATGTCGATCACCTGGCGCAGCCGCCATAGCGCGTTCGACAGCAGCGCGCCGTCCCAGCTCGCGAGTGCCTCGTCGGTCGGCTGCAGCGCCGCGATGCCGGCGCGCAGGCGGTCCGCGACCGGATCGTCGGCCATGTCGCCGTCGGTGCCGGGCTTGATCGTGGGCAGCGGTGCGTCGAACCATGCCGCGGCGTCGGCGAGCAAGGCATCGAGTGCGGGCGGCCGCACGTGCAGGTCGCGCATCAGCGCGATGAGCGGATCGGCAAGCGACGACATCAGCGGCAGGAACAGCTGCATTCGCCCCGCGAGCGCCTGCGCGCGCGACAGCACGCGCGGATGCGCATGGTCGTAGCTCAGTTGGCTCAGCAGGAATTCGAGGCCCGTGATCGTGGTCGCGAGCCGCTGCCGGCAGGCGCTCAATGCCTTGCCGGCGATACGGCCGGACAGCGTTTCGCGCCCGTAGAACGCGGCATCCCTGAACCAGGCGTCGGTGCGCTCGATCAGCGTCGGCGCGAGCCGGTTCGGAAACACCGTGCTGCCGACCACGCTCGCGCAGACGATCCCGAGCACGATCTCTTCGGTGCGCGCGATCGCGACGTCGAACACGCTGGCCGGGTTCGTCACGGTCGGCAGCGCGACGAGCGGCATCGTGTAGCCGGCAAGCATGAACACGTAGCTGCGCGCGGTGCGGTCGGAGATCGCGAGGTAGAGCAGCGTGCCGCACCATGTTGCGACGATGACGCTGAACAGGAGCGGCGTCTCGACGAACGGCGGCACGAAGAAGATCGCCGCCGCCGCGCCGAGTGCGGTGCCGAGCGCGCGATACAGCGCCTTCGAGCGCGTCGCGCCGACGAACGGGTTCGACACGATGTAGACGCTCGCCATCGCCCAGTATGGACGCGGCAGCTGGAAGTACAGGCCGAGATACAGCGCCAGCATCGATGCGGCGAATGTCTTGCCCGAGAACAGCCAGTCGCGAAGGCTCGGGTAGGTCATGACGCGGAAGCGGCGGAGTGCGGCGCGCGCGGCGTCGATGCATGTGCGTCGGCGCCATTGAATGCGGTCAGCACGCGCAGCGTCGCTTCGAGGTCGCTGCGCGAGATCCCCTTGAGCACCTGCGCGCGCAGCACGCGCAGATCTTCCTCCATCTTCTCGGTGACGGCGCGGCCCTCGGCCGTCAGCGAGATCGTTTTCGCTCGGCGATCGTGCGGATCTTCGTCGCGGCGCGCGAGGCCGGCCGCGCACAGCTGATCCAGCAGACGCACGAGCGACGGGCCTTCGATGCCGACGTACTCGGCGAGCGTGCCCTGACGCACGCCTTCGCCGAGGCGACCGGCGATCAGCAGCGGCGTCGCGCACGCTTCGGACACGTTGTACGCGGTGAGCATGCTGTCGCTCGCGCGGCGCCACTTGCGCGCGCTGAGCACCAGCAGGCTGCTGACGGCGAGGCGGAGATCGTGCAGATTCGTCATGGGCGAGATGATAGGGCAAAACCATTCGATAGCAAACTATCGTTCGGTGTCATCCGGCTGTCACGTCGTCGTGCGGTTCGGCCGCCCGCAACGACGAATCTAGGCCGCGCGCGACGCACGGTCAAGCGGCGCGATGCCGAGGCTGTGCCTTCGTCCGGTCCGGTGCGCTCAATATTGAATAGTCTGACGTCAGCCGTTCCGCGACCCCGCGCTCGGACACGGCGCGGGCGCCGCGCGTGCGGAGGCCGGACTGTCATCTTTTCGTAAGACATGCGTAGCAGGCACGCAAAGTGCACGCCGCGGTACGGCCCGCAGCGTCCTGCTTTCGCACGCGATTGCACTAGGACAATATTTTTCGGGTGTCTTTCTGAGCGACCATGCGGAAGCAACGACGGAGACATCGAGATGGGACGGACCGAGGTATCGACACGCTGGCACGACGCGATCGGCGCCGTGCATGGCATCGAGTCGAAATACAAGCGGCTCGTGAAGGCGATCGCCGCCGACATCGAGAGCGGCGCGCTTGCGCCCGGCGCACGGCTCGCGCCGCAGCGCGACGTCGCGGCCAGTCTCGGCGTCAGCGTGCAGACCGTGACCAACGCGTACAAGGAGCTCGAAAGGCAGGGCCTGATCCGCTGCGAGGTCGGGCGCGGCAGCTTCGTCGCCGCGCGCGTGACCGAGTCGATGTCGAACTACATGCTCGATACGGCCGAACGCGAGCTCGTCGATTTCTCGATCGCGCGCATCGTGCATACGCCGGAACACGACGCGGCATGGCGGGCCGTCTGCGCGGAGCTGGCCGGCACCGAGGATCAGCCGTGGATCCGCTCGTTCCGGCCGATCGCCGGCCTCGACGCGCATCGCGAAGCCGGCGCCGCATGGCTCGCGTCGCTGAACATGCCCGTGCACCCGGAATCGTTGCTGATCACGAACGGTGCCGCGCACGGCATTTTTCTCGCGCTCGCGTCGATCGTCGGCCCGGGCGACACCGTGCTCTGCGAAAGCCTGACCGATCATGGCGTGATCGGCTCCGCGAACGTGCTCGGGTTTACGCTGAAGGGGCTCGAGATGGACGAGCACGGGATCCGCCCCGAACACTTCGAGGAAATGTGCGACGGCGAGCGGATCAGCGCGCTCGTTTGCACGCCGACGCTCAACAATCCGACCGTCTCGATGATGTCCGATTCGCGACGCCGGTCGATCGCGCGGATTGCGGCGCGCTACGGCGTGTACGTGATCGAGGACGACGTGTACGGCGCGCTTCCCGCCAAAACCGCCACGCCGATCGCGAGCATGATTCCCGAGCTCGGCTTTTACTGCACGAGCATGACGAAATCGGTGCTGACGGGGTTGCGCACCGGCTACCTGGCCATGCCGCGGCGCCTTGCTCTGCGCGTGGAGAGCGTGCTGCGCGTGAGCAGCTGGATGGCGACGTCGCCGATCGCCGAGATCGCGACGCGCTGGATCGCGGACGGCACCGCGCGCCGGCTCGTCGAGCTGCAGCGGCAGCGGCTCGCGGTGCGGCAGGAGATGGTGAAGGCCGCGCTTGGCCCATATCTGCTCGGCGCGCATCCGAACGCGCTGTCGGCGTGGCTGCGCGTGCCCGACTACTGGCAGGCCGATCGCCTCGTGCGCGAATTGCGCACGCGCAAGATCGCGGTCACGTCGCCCGATCCGTTTCTCGTCGGCGGTACCGAGCGGCCGAACGCGGTGCGCGTGTGCATCGGCGCGGAAACCACCGACGCCGCGTGCAATGCGGCGCTCGAGACAATGGCCGGCGTGTTCGAGCAATATCCGCACGTGCACGATTTCCACTGACTTTCCGCTGCAGCGATGCGGCGCCGCACACAAGCGCCGCACAATGTACCAGGACATTCGAAAGCGCAATTT
Organism: Burkholderia sp. HMSC10F09; assembly: GCF_001806955.1. NCBI lineage: Bacteria > Pseudomonadati > Pseudomonadota > Betaproteobacteria > Burkholderiales > Burkholderiaceae > Burkholderia > Burkholderia sp. HMSC10F09. The sequence continues at coordinate 17,027 of NZ_KV786504.1, read as the reverse complement.
GGAACATTAGACTGGATCGCACCACATCAATGAGGCGTGCGTTCCATGTCCTTCCTGTCGCTGTCCGACGTCTACCGCGCGCGCCAACGCATCGCCGGGCGCACGTGCGTCACACCGCTCGTCGCTTCCGCTGCGCTGTCGGCGCGCGCCGGCGTCCCCGTCCACCTGAAGCTCGAAACGCTGCAGCCGACGGGCAGCTTCAAGATTCGCGGCGCGACCAATGTGCTCGCGGAACTCGCGGCGCAGCGCGTGACGCGCGTCGTTACCGCATCGACCGGCAATCATGGGCGCGCGGTCGCTCATGCGGCACGCGCGCTCGGCCTTGAAGCGGCCGTCTGCATGTCGTCGCTCGTGCCGGCGAACAAGGTCGATGCGGTAGCCGCGCTCGGCGCGCGCGTCGCGATCGTCGGCGCCAGCCAGGACGACGCGCAGGCGGAGGCGCGACGCCTCGCACGCGACGAAGGCTATGCGTACGTGCCGCCGTTCGACGATCCGCGCATCATCGCGGGCCAGGCGACGATCGGCGTCGAGATTCTCGAAGCGCTGCCCGATGCAGGCACGCTGATCGTCCCGCTGTCCGGCGGCGGGCTGTTCAGCGGCGTCGCATTTGCCGCGAAAGCGATCCGGCCGTCGATTGCGGTGATCGGCGTGTCGATGGCGCGCGGCGCAGCCATGCATGCGAGCCTCGCTGCCGGTCGTCCCGTCGACGTCGAAGAACAGCCGACGCTCGCCGATTCGCTCGGCGGCGGCATCGGTCTCGACAACCGCTACACGTTCGACCTCACGCGCGCGCTGGCCGACGACGTCGTGCTGCTCGACGAGCGCTCGATCGCACGCGGCATCGCGCACGCCTATCGCGAAGAGCGGCTCGTCGTCGAAGGCGCGGGCGCGGTCGGCATCGCCGCGCTGCTCGACGAAGCCGTTCCGCGCAGCCGGCGCGACGGGCCCATCGTGGTCGTCGTGAGCGGCGCGAACATCGACATGGCCGCGCATCGCCGGCTGATTGCGGAGAACTGATATGGCGCATCCCATCACGCTGCTCGGCCAGGCGCAACTGCACACGCTGGTGCCGCTCGATCTCGACGCGATCGGTCAGGTCGAAGCCGCGTTTGTGTCGCTCGCGACGGAGCCCGTCGCGATGCCGCCGATCCTCAATCTCGCGCTGCCGGCACGTCACGGCGAAGTCGATGTGAAAACCGCCTACTTGCCGCGCTTCGACAGCTTCGCGATCAAGATCAGCCCCGGCTTCTTCGACAACCCGTCGCTCGGCCTGCCGAGCCTGAACGGGCTGATGCTCGTGCTGTCCGCGCGTACCGGCCTGACCGAGGCCGTGCTGCTCGACAACGGTTATCTGACCGCCGTGCGCACCGCCGCCGCGGGCGCGGTCGCCGCGCGTCATCTCGCGCGGGCCGATGCGCGGCGCGTGGCCGTGATCGGCGCCGGCGAACAGGCGCGGCTGCAGCTCGACGCATTGCGGCTCGTGCGCGACGTCGCGCATGTGACGGTCTGGGCGCGCGATGCCGCACGCGCGGCGCAATTTGCTGCCGACGTGCGCAGCGCGCACGGGATCGAGGCGACCGTCGCGCGATCGGTGCATGCGGCGCTCGCCGATGCCGACATCGCGGTCACCACGACGCCGAGCCGCGAGCCGCTCGTGAATGCCGAGGATCTGCATCCGGGGCTGCACGTGACTGCGATGGGCTCCGATGCCGAATACAAGACCGAACTCGCGCCGTCGGTATTCGCGGCCGCGCGCTACGTCTGCGACCGCTTGCAGCAGACCCGTGTGGTGGGCGAGCTGCGACATGCGATCGCGGCCGGCGCCGTCGCGGCCGACGCGGTCTTTCCCGAACTCGGCGAAGTGATTGCCGGCCGTTGCGCCGGCCGCACGCATCGCGACGAGATCACGATCTGCGACCTGACCGGAACCGGCGCGCAGGACACTGCCATTGCCGTTCTCGCGCTGCAGCGCGCCCGCGCCGCGGGCGCCGGAACGATTTTTCACAACGACCTCACGACCTGAGAGGAGACAGATGTCTGCAGTCATCGAAACCTACGAAGCCGCGCCGCGTCTTGCGTTCGCGCGCAGCGAATACGCTGCGCGCATCGCGAAGACGCGCGCGGCGATGCAGCGGGCCGGCATCGACTTGCTGATCGTCACGGACCCGACCAACATGGGCTGGCTGACCGGCTATGACGGCTGGTCGTTCTACGTACACCAGTGCGTGCTGCTGCCGATGGACGGCGAACCCGTCTGGTTCGGCCGCGGCCAGGACGCGAACGGCGCGAAGCGCACCGTGTTCATGGCGCACGACGACATCGTCGGCTATCCCGATCATTACGTGCAGTCGCCGGATCGCCACCCGATGGACTATCTGTCGACCGAAGTAATTGCGGCGCGCGGCTGGGGCGCATTGCGCATCGGCGTCGAACTCGACAACTACTACTTCAGCGCGGCCGCGTACGCGTCGCTGCAGAAGCACCTGCCCGCCGCGCGCTGGGTCGACGCGACGGCACTCGTGAACTGGCAGCGCGCGGTGAAGTCGCCGCGCGAGATCGAATACATGCGCGTGGCCGCGCGCATCGTCGAACGGATGCATGCGCATATCGTCGAAACGATCGAGCCGGGCATGAAGAAGAGCGATCTCGTCGCGCAGATCTACGCGACCGGCATCGGCGGCGCCGACGGCTTCGGCGGCGACTATCCGGCGATCGTGCCGCTGCTGCCGACCGGCGCCGACGCAGCCGCGCCGCATCTGACCTGGGACGACACGACGTTCGAGCGCGGCGCCGGCACGTTCTTCGAGATCGCCGGCTGCTACCGCCGCTATCACTGTCCGCTGTCGCGCACGGTCTATCTCGGCAAGCCGCCGGCGCACTTCATCGAGGCCGAGCGCGCGGTGGTCGAAGGGATCGAGGCCGGGCTCGCGGCCGCGAAGCCGGGCAACGTCTGCGAGGACATCGCCAACGCGTTCTTCGCGGTGCTGCGCCGCGCGGGCATCGAGAAGGACAGCCGCTGCGGCTATCCGATCGGCGCGAGCTATCCGCCGGACTGGGGCGAGCGCACGATGAGCCTGCGACCGGGCGACCGCACGGTGCTCGAACCGGGCATGACGTTCCACTTCATGCCGGGGCTGTGGCTCGACGACTGGGGGCTCGAGATCACCGAAAGCATCCTGATCACCGAAACCGGTGTCGAGACGTTCTGCAACACGCCGCGCAAGCTGTTCGTGAAGGAGTAGACCGATGCGTGCTTCACCGATTGTGCCGACCGTCGACTTCGACGCGGACGGCGAACAGCACGGCTTCCTCAAGCTGCCGTACTCGCGCGACGACTCCGCTTGGGGCGCGGTGATGATTCCGGTGACCGTCGTGAAGCGCGGCGACGGGCCGACCGTGCTGCTGACGGGCGGCAATCACGGCGACGAGTACGAAGGACCGGTCGCGCTCGCGAAGCTCGCCGGTTCGCTGAAGGCGTCCGACGTGACGGGCCGCGTGATCATCGTGCCGTTCATGAACTATCCGGCGTTTCGTGCCGGGCGCCGTACGTCGCCGATCGATGCGGGCAACCTGAACCGCAGTTTTCCCGGGCGGCCCGACGGCACCGTGACCGAGAAGATCGCCGATTACTTCCAGCGGCACCTCTTGCCGCTCGCGACGCACGTGCTCGACATCCACGCGGGCGGGCGCACGCTCGACTTCGTGCCGTTCGCGGCGATTCACGTGCTCGACGATCGCGAGCAGGAAGCGCGCTGCGAGCGTGCGATGCGCGCGTTCGGCGCGCCGTATTCGATGCGCATGCTCGAACTCGACAGCGTCGGCCTGTACGACACGGCGGCCGAAGCGGCCGGCAAGGTGTTCGTGTCGACCGAACTCGGCGGCGGCGGCACGTCGACCGCGGCGAGCGTCGCGATCGCCGAGCGCGGCGTGCGCGGATTTCTCGCGCATGCCGGCGTGCTGGCGACGCATCCGAACGAAGACGGCGGCGTCGCGCGCACGGCGCCGCGTACGACGACGCTGCTCGACATGCCCGACGGCGCGTGCTTCACGACGAGCGAGCATCGCGGGCTGCTCGAGATGTGTTGCGATCTCGGCAGCGAAGTGGAGGCCGGCGACGTGCTCGCGCGCGTGCACGACATCGACCGCACCGGCGTCGCACCGGTCGAATACGTCGCAAAGCGACGCGGGCTGCTGGCCGCGCGGCATTTCCCGGGCCTCGTGCAGGCCGGCGACACGATCGCGGTGGTCGCCGACATCGTCGAGCGCAACATTCCGGTCGCCGCATAGGATGCGCACGCCGTGATCAAGCTCGACCGATACGATCTCGCGATCCTGCGCATTCTCGAACGTGACGGGCGCATCACGAAATCGAAGCTCGCGGAAGCCGTGAACCTGTCGATCTCGCCCGCGTGGGAGCGCGTGCGCAAGCTCGAGGAAAGCGGCGTGATTCGCGGCTACCGGGCCGACGTCGACTGGGTCGGTGCGTTCTCGGGCAGCCGCATCGTCGTCGAGGTGACGCTGTCGCGTCATACCGCGCCCGACATGCGGCGTTTCGAGGAACGCGTGAGCGCGGCGCCCGAGGTTGCGCAATGCTACGCGACGGGCGGCGGCGTCGACTACGTGCTGCAGGTGGTCGCGCGCGACATCGATCACTACCAGCGCTTCATCGATGCGCTGCTGATGGAAGACCTCGGCATCGAGCGCTACTTCACGTACATCGTGACGAAGGTCGTGAAGTGCGAATCCGGCGGCGCGCCGGACTGGCAATGAAAACTTCGCGCCGGCGCGCGGCAATACCGAAAAAACCGCAAGCGCCAGCCGCATAAACCGAAATTTCCGGAGCCGGCGGCACGACAGAATGAAGCTCGTGCCCAACCAACGAGGAGACACAGCATGCTGCCCGGACACCCCGTTCTGTTCAAGTCGATGTGCTATGTCGACGGTCGCTGGATTCACAGCGACAGTGCCGCGACGGTCGCCGTCGTGAATCCGGCCGATCAGGCCGTCATCGGCCACGTGCCGATGCTCGAGCGTGCGCAGATCGTCGCGGCGATCGATGCCGCGCAGCGTGCCTACGAAACGTGGCGCTGGACGCCGCAGGCCGCGCGTAGTGCGGCGCTGCTGCGCTGGCACGCGTTGATCCTGCGCCACCTCGACGACCTCGCCGCGCTGCTCTCGCTCGAGCAGGGCAAGCCGCTCGCCGAGGCGCGCGGCGAGATCCGCTATGCGGCAAGCTTCGTCGAATGGTTTGCGAACGAGGCGAAGCGCGTCGCAGGCCGCACGATACCGACGCATATCGACGGCGCGCAGCTCGGCACCGTGATGGAGCCGGTCGGCGTCGCCGCGTTGATCACGCCGTGGAACTTCCCGGCCGCGATGATCACGCGCAAGGCCGCAGCGGCGATCGCGGTCGGCTGTACGACCGTCGTGAAGCCCGCGCACGAGACGCCGTTCTCGGCGCTTGCCCTTGCGCAGCTGGCCGACGAAGCCGGCTTCCCGGCCGGCGTGTTCAACGTCGTGCTCGGCGAGCCGCAGATGGCGATGGAAACGCTGGTCGGCGATGCGCGCGTGCGGTCGGTGAGCTTCACCGGCTCGACGCGTGTCGGCCGCCTCGTGACCGAAACGGCCGCGCGTGCGGGCATCCGCAAGGTCGCGCTCGAACTCGGCGGCAACGCGCCGTTCATCGTGACCGAGGACGCCGATCTCGATCAGGCGGTGCGAATTGCGGTCGCTGCGAAGTTTCAGACGTCGGGGCAGGACTGCTGCGCGGCGAACCGGATCTTCGTCGCGCGCCCGCTCTACGACGCATTCGTCACGCACTATGCGGATGCCGTGCGCGAACTGAAGACCGGACCGGCGTTCGAGCCGGACGTCGATGTCGGGCCGCTGATGCATCAGGCGGCATTCGACGCCACGGTCGCGCGTGTCGACGACGCGCGTGCGCGCGGCGCGCGCATCGTGGCCGGCGGTCGCCCGCATGCGCTCGGCGGCTGGTTCTACGAACCGACGGTGATCGCGGACGCCGCGCCCGGCATGCGCGTCTACGACGAGGAAAACTTCGCGCCGATCTCGGCCGTATGCGCATTCGACACGCTCGATGAAGTCGTCGCGAAGGCGAACGACACTGAGTACGGGCTCGCCGCGTATGTGTGCGCGACGCGCATCGACACGATTTTCCAGCTCGTGCGCCGGCTCGATTTCGCGATGGTGTCGGTCAACGGCGTGAAATTCACCGGTGCGCCGATTCCGTTCGGCGGCATGAAGGCGTCGGGCCTCGGCCGCGAAGGCGGCATCGAAGGCTTCGAACCGTTCACCGAAACCAAGTACTTCTGTCTCGGCAACCTCGGCCTGCCCGTCGCGGCGGCGGCCTGATCATTCAAAGGAGTTCATCATGACGCAATCCATCGACGCGCTGCTGCGCGAGGACCGTGCCCACTTCATGCATCCGTCGACGCACGCGTACGACCACGAAACCGGCGCGCTGCCCGGCAAGATCGTGCGCGGCGGCCAGGGCATTCGCATCGAGGACCATCAGGGCAAGCGCTATATCGACGCGTTCGCCGGCCTGTACTGCGTGAACATCGGCTACGGCCGCACGGAAGTGGCCGACGCAATGTACGAGCAGGCGAAGCAGCTCGCGTACTACCACACGTATGTCGGGCACTCGTCCGACGCGATCATCGAACTTTCGTCGCGCATCATCGACTGGGCGCCGGCCGGCATGAAGAAGGTCTATTACGGGATGTCGGGTTCCGATGCGAACGAGACGCAGGTCAAGATCGTCTGGTACTACAACAACGTGCTCGGCCGTCCGAACAAGAAGAAGATCATCTCGCGCGAACGCGGCTATCACGGTTCGGGCATCGTGACGGGCAGCCTCACGGGCCTGCCGAGCTTCCATCAGCATTTCGACCTGCCGATCGACCGCGTGAAGCACACCGTTTGTCCGCACTGGTACCGGAAGGCGCCGGTCGGGATGAGCGAAACGCAGTTCGTCGCGTACTGCGTGGACGAGCTCGAGAAGCTGATCGCGCGAGAGGGCGCCGAAACGATCGCCGCGTTCATCGCGGAACCGGTGATGGGCACGGGCGGCATCATCGAACCGCCGGCCGGCTACTGGCCGGCGATTCAAGCGGTGCTGCGCAAGCACGACATTCTGTTGATCTCGGACGAGGTCGTCTGCGGGTTCGGGCGCCTCGGCTCGAAGATGGGCGCGCAGCACTTCGGCATCGAGCCGGATCTGATCACCGTCGCGAAGGGGCTGACGAGTGCCTATGCGCCGCTGTCGGGCGTGATCGTCGGCGAGAAGGTGTGGGACGTGATCGCGCGCGGCTCGCAGGAGCACGGGCCGATGGGCCACGGCTGGACGTATTCGGGGCATCCGGTCTGCGCGGCCGCCGCGCTCGCGAACCTCGCGATTCTCGAACGCGAAAACCTCGTCGGCAATGCGGCCGAAGTCGGCGCGTATTTTGGCGCGAAGCTGCGCGACGCGTTCGGTGCGCATCCGCTCGTCGGCGAAGTGCGCAGTGTCGGGATGCTCGCGGCGCTCGAGTTCATGGCCGACAAGGACGCGCGTACGCCGTTCGATCCCGCGCTGAAGATCGGCGCGCAGGTGTCGGCCGCCGCGTTGCAGCGCGGTGTAATCGCGCGCGCGATGCCGCACGGCGACATTCTCGGTTTCGCGCCGCCGCTCGTGATGACGCGTGCGGAGGCCGACGAGATCGTCGCGATCGTGCGGGAAGCCGTCGACGAGGTCGCGGAGCGGAATCTCGCCGTGGCGGGGTAAGCGCGCGATTCGGCTGTGCGCGTTCTCGCTGCGGCAGCGCATAACGGGTGCCGTCGTACGAAAGTACGGCGGCGTTTTTTTTGCGAGTCTCGAAACGCTGCCTGCCGGGGAAGCGCCGCGAATCTCGTGAACGCGCGGCGACCTTTCACCAATTGTCAGTGCAACGTCGCCGGACGCACGATACGCGGGAATCGATCAGTAATCCCACGTCACGGGCACGAAACGAAAGCGATCGCCGTTCTTTGCGATGTGGCCGATGGACGGGAACGCGACATGGGCCGCGGCCAGCATCGCGCCCGTCTCGGCGGCTTCGCGCAGCAGCGCGATCCGCACGTCCACCGACGCTTCGGGATCATGCTCGAAGCCGTTCTGCCAATCGGGATGGTCGAAGTTGACTTCAAAAATCGCATCGCCGACGAAGGTCAGTTTCTCGCCTTTCGATGCGACATCGACGACACAGTGCCCCGGCGTGTGCCCTCCCGTCACGCGCGCCGATACGCTCGCCGCGATGTCGACGCGCTGATCGAACGGCACGATGTTTTCGCGGTAGCGTTCCACAAACTTCGCGGCGGCCTTGCGGAGCGCCGGAGGAACGGTCTCGGGCATCACCGTCTTGCTGAAGTCCGGATCCTTCCAGAACGCGACTTCCTTCGCCGACACGTGAATGCGCACGTCCGGGCGCAGCCGCGCCTTCACACCATCGACATTCAGGCCGCCGACGTGGTCCATGTGCATATGCGTGATCACGATATCGGTAATCGCGGCCAGGTCGATGCCGGCCGACTCCAGGCGCATCATCGACCGACCGGCGCGCGTGAAGTATTCGAAACCGTCGCCGACGCCCGAGTCGATCAAGATCAGGCGTTCGCCACTGCGCACGAGCGCGATATTCAACGCCCAGTCGAACATGTCGCGTTGCAGGAAGCGACCGTCGAACCATGCGTTGCGGTCCGCTTCGCTCACGTTGGTGGACATGGTGGAGGTCGGCAGCGGCAGAACGCCGTCGCTGATCAGCACGACATCGACGTCGCCGACGCGCACGGCGTAGCGGGAAGGCACGAGCTCGCCCGAACCGCCTCTGCCGAGATTGTCGGTGACGGGTCGCACATTGTGAATGGTTGCGCTCATATTCAATAGTCCTGTTGATTGAGTGGAGTCATTCGCACCGGGCAGCGCGGTTCACGAGCACGAGTGCGAAGCGTTTGCGCTTCCTTTTTGCTCGTATTCGACCGGGCATGCGAAGCATTCTAGTGAGCGGAGGCGAACGCCAGTAGCGTCGCGAATGCCCACACGATGTTGTTCTAAAGACAACAAGCCACGATGGCGAACGTTGTTCTTGGGCACGCGTTAGAGAACGATGCACGCGTCAGGCTCCCCGTCGGAGGCGTGACGGGTTTCGCCGAGCATATCCAGCAGTTCACGTTCGATCTGACGGCAGATCGGCACCGAGCCGCACGCGATCAACGCGTAAAGTTGCCGTCTCGACCAGTAGATGAACTCGGGCAGCGTGTACGCTTTTCGTAGGTGCATGGTGTACGCCTCGCTGCGGGGAAACCATCGGGCGAGCCGAGATTCAGATTGTCAGCCGTGCCATACGGAATCTGAACGGCACTGCATCCGACGCGCGATCGGCGGAAACAACCGCCGCTCACGTGGCGTCGAGCCCGCCGTCGACCGTCACGACCTGGCCCGTCATCCATGCCGCCTGCGGTGAGGCCATTGCGACGATCCAGGCCGCGACGTCCTCGGGCTCGCCGCGCCGGCCGAGCGGGATGCGCTCGCGCTCTTGTGCTTTGATCGCATCGACCTGGGCGGTCGACAGGCTCATCCGCTCCGACAGGAATTCCGTTTCGGTCGGGCCGGCCGCCACCGCGTTGACGCGTACGCCGGCCGGTGCGAGTTCCAGCGCCCAGCAGCGCGTCATATGTTCGAGCGCCGCCTTGCTGGCCGCGTAGTGCGACAGCAGCGCCGCAGCCTTGTGCCCGTACGTGCTCGACACATTGACGATGCTGCCTCGCACGCGGGTCAGATGCGGCAGCGCAGCGCTCGCCAGCAACGATGGCCCGAGCGTGTTGACGGCGAAGATCGCGCTGATCGCTTCGAAGCTGGCCGACGAGAGCGGGAGGATGGCGCCGGCACCCGCGTTGTTGACGAGCACGTCGAGCCGTCCGCAGCGCGCGATCACGGCATCCACGGTGCGAGCCGCATCGGCCGCATTGCCGGCGTCCGCGACGACGTAACTGACGCCGGGCACGCTTTGCGCGATGGCGGCCAGCGCGGCCTCGCGGCGCCCCGTGATGACGACGTGCGCGCCTTCGCGCGCGAACGCGACGGCGGCCGCGAGCCCGATGCCGGCGCCACCGCCGGTGATCAGTACGACTTGCTTGTCGAATGACGGCATGAGTCCCTCATGGAAACGAAGGTGAACGTGGCGCGACGCAGACTTCCGGCACGGAAGAGCATCGCGCGAGAATGACGACACGCGCTCAGTCTTCGCGCGAATCGTCGGCGGACGCGAGGGCCACGACCTGGGTGATGCCGTCGTGCGCCATCTTGGTGTACGGGCAGAAGCGCTCGGTATTTCGAACGAGTTCTTCCGCGACCGCGCGCTCGACGCCCGGCAACCGAACCCGGATATTGGCGTTCAGCATGAACAGACCGTCCATCGGATCGCGGCAGAAGTCGATCGACGCCGACACCGACGCGCTGTCCATCGGTACGGCCGCCTGCGCGGCCAGCAGGCTCAGCGCGCCGTGAAAGCACGCGGCATAGCTCGCGGCAAACAACTGTTCCGGGTTGGGTCCGTCGCCGGGGCCGCCAAGCGCGGGCGGCAGACGCAACGCCAGCTCGAGCTGACCGTCGTCCGAGCGGGCGATGCCCGATGCGCGGCCATGCGCCGCGGCGCCGCCCGTCACGGTCACCGTGGCCGAATACAGCGTCTGGGGCTCGCGTCCGCGATACTTGTCGAGCAGCGATAGCGGCGGTGGGCGCAACGGAGTCATGGCACGCGCGATCGTCGGTATTCGCTCAGCTTGCCGCGCGGTTCTGCGCGAACCATGCGTCGAACGTGGTGGCGCCGAGATGCGCGGCGGGCCCCGGCACGAGCGTATCGTCCTGCACCGTCGCGCCGAAGTAGCCAGCCGCCGGGTCGCGGATCACCGTGCGTGCGTCGTGCGTGACGGACAGAAAGTGCTGAACGAGGTCGGCGATCGCCACGCGGTCCGGACCGCCGATTTCGACGATGCCGTTCAGCGGTGCACCGAGCGTGAAATTGGTGACGGCCGAGGCGACGTCGTCCGACGCGATCGGCTGGAAGTGGGCGGTCGTCAGCCGGATCCGTTCGCCGTCGGTACCCGATTGAGCGATCGCGCCGAGGAACTCGAAGAACTGTGTCGAGCGCACGATAGTAAACGGTATGCCCGACTCCCGGATCAGGTTCTCCTGGATGATCTTGCCGCGAAAGTACGGGCTTTGATGGAGACGATCGGTTCCGACCACCGACAACGCGACGTGATGGCGCACGCCGGCCGCGTGCTCGGCTTCGAACAGATTGCGCCCGGACACCTCGAAGAAGGCCTTCACGGCCGCCTCCTCGAACGACGGCGCGTTCGCGAGATCGACCACCACGTCCGCACCCGCCAGCGCGTCGCGCAGTCCTTCGCCGGTGATCGTATTGACGCCCGTCGCAGGCGCCGCCGCGACGGCTTCGTGGCCGCGCGCGCCGAGATACTTGACGACCTTTCTGCCGATGAGCCCGGTCCCACCAATGACGACGATCTTCACGAATGTTCTCCTTGAACGAGCGTGCGCGTCGCGCGCCGCTGCGTGTTACCGAATCCGGCGTGCGTCGCGTGGTCGCGACGACGCCTGTCTGTTGCCGAACGGCGTACGCATCGAATTGCGCGCCGTTCGAACAGTGCGCATGGTAGGCACGGACCGTTCGGCCCGGTAGCGCACCACAGGCCCCTACAGTGTTGTCGCGCATGCATCAATCGACCGCCTCGAACGTCGTCGTCATCGTGGTCATCGTCGTCGGGCACTGCAGGTCGCGTGCGCGCGTCTGCTCGATCACGTAGTCGATAAATGCGCGGATGCGTGTCGGCAGGTGCTTTCGGCTCAGGTAGCACAGGTAATGGCCGCCATCGTCCGGCGCATGCTGGCCGAGGCAGCTCACCAGCTGCCCGTCGGCCAGCAGGTCGCAAACCTGGTAGGCGGGCAGCTGGGCGATGCCGAGCCCGTCGAGCACGGCACGCACGACGAGATCCATGTCGTTGAACGTGTGATGCGCGGCGAGCTGCGCCTGCTGCGCGAGCCCGTCGACCTTGAATTCCCATTCCTTCACGCGGCCCGACGCGGTGCGCAGATTGATGCATCGATGTTGCGCGAGTTCGTTGACGTGGCGCGGCAAGCCGTATCGATGCGCGTATGCCGGCGACGCGCACACGATCATCTGCATCGGAATCAACTGGCGCGCGACGATCGCGCTGTCCTCCATGCGCCCGTCGCGAAACGCGACATCGATGCGATCCGCGGAGAAGTCGACCGGCCGGTCGTTGAGCAGCAGCTCGAGCGAGATGTCCGGGTACCGCGCGTGGAAGTCGCGCAGCAGCGGTGCGATGACCTTGCGGCCGAAGCCGGGCGTCGAGCCGATCCGCAGGTGGCCGCTGGGCGGGCCGCTGCGCAGTTCGCGCATGTCCTCGAGCGCCTGCGCGAGATGGTCGATGCCCGGGCGGCAGTTCTCGTAGAACAGTTCGCCCTCGCGCGTGAGCGACATGCTGCGCGTCGTGCGCTGGAACAGCCGCGTATCGAGCCGGTCCTCGAGCCGCTGCACGTGGCGGCTGACCGACGAGCGGCCGACGCCGAGGCGGTCGGCCGCGCGGGCGAAGCTCCCTTCGGTGACAACGGCAAGAAAGGTGACGACGCCCGCATAGCAGCTCGAGAAGCTGCGGGCAAACGGATCGTCGGCGTCAGTGCGGCGGATGGAGGTGTCGGACATGGGGGCGCGAAAGTCGTGGTTCCGTATTCGACAAGACGTTTCGGCTCCGCCGCCTGTGACACCGTCGGTCGATTTTTTTTTCGGGGAAGCGGGAGGTCATGTCCGGTTCACTTTTCCGGCACGAGCACGGGCGCACCCTTGTCCTTCAACAACAGCACGATGAACTTTGCGGATTGCGTCAGGCTCGCGTTGCGGCCGACCGTGTGCAGGTCGCCCGGCGCTTCGTAGAACGTCTGGCCCGGCTTCAGCGTGACGGACTGCCCGCCCTTCACCTGCATCACGATCGAGCCCTCGACGACGTACACGAATGCGTGCGCGTAGTGGCGGTGGACGGGATCGCCCGCGCCGGGCGGGTACTCGACCGAAATCATCTCGGCTTCCTTGCCCGGATAGTCGTCGAGCGGCTTCGTCATCAGCGGCGCGACAATCGCCGAGGGTGCCGCCTGCGCGCCGGCGGCCATCACGCCGCCCAAAAGCGCGAGCAGCAGCGCGTGTTTCATGCGGATCATCTGGGGATTCCTGTGAGCCGCCGGCCGCAGTCGGACGGCGGCGATAAAAGGATGGACGAAACGGCAGGCCCGAGGCTCAGGCGAGATTCGCCTTGTCGAGGCCGAAGGCCTTGTCCGACGAACCGGGCACGGTCCGGAACGCCACGTTCGCGCGGTTCCAGCCGTTGATGGCCATCACCTCGAACGTCAGATCCGACAATTCCTTTTCGGATAGCTGGCCGCGCACGCGGTCGTAGACGTCGTCCGGGACGCCGTGTTCACCGAGTTTCGTCAGCGCCTCGGTCCATGCGAGCGCCGCTCGCTCGCGCGGCGAGAAAAGCGTCGATTCGCGCCATGTCGCGAGATGGTGCACGCGCAGTTCGCGCTCGCCATGAAGGCGGGCCTCCTTTACGTGCATGTCGAGGCAAAAGGCACAGCCGTTCATCTGCGACGCCCGGATCGACACCAGGTCGCGGATCGATTCCTCGATCGTGCTGCTGCGCAGCAGGTTGCTGAGCTCGATAAATTTCTTGAACAGTTCAGGCGATTGCTGAACGTAGTTGAGACGCTGCGTCATGACGGCTCCTGGCGATGAAGAGGGGGATCACCCGCGCTGCGCGGGTGCCGCGAGCGGCAGTGAGCCGCGCGAAGTCATCTTAGGAGTGCGCCGCCGGGTGCGGAAGGTACGGGAAGGGACGCATCGTGTTGCGTCGGCTGCATCAATCGGCGCAGGGTGGCCCACGCCCGATCGCCGATCGTCCGCCGTCACGCGGCGGGGTGGACGGCCGCGATGCGCGCCAGTTTGTCCGGATTGCGCTGCACGAGGATCCGGACAATGCGCGTGCCGTCCGTCTCGAACGCCATTGCAGATTCAAGCTGTCCGACGATGAAGCGCAGCATGGCCCACTGACCGTTCAGCACCACCGGCCGCATCTCGACACCGCTGCCGTAGCGCAGCCACGCCGCGTAGAACAGCTGAGCGATACGCCGGCCGCCGAGCATCGGCTTCGGGAAGCTCTGCACCTTGCCGCCGCCGTCGCCGATCAGCATTGCATCTTCGGCGAGCAGCGCCTGGATCGACGGGAAGTCGCCTTGCGCGGCAGCTCGCGAGAACGTCTGCAGCAACTGGAGGTGCGTCGCGCGCGGGACGGCTCGGCCCGGCCGGCGCTCGTCGCGCAGTTGCGCCCGCGCCCGGCTGACCAGCTGTCGGCAGGCCGCTTCGGTCTTGCCGATCACCTTCGCGATTTGCTCGTAGTCGACGTCGAAGATTTCGTGGAGAAGGAAGGCCGCACGCGCCTCGGGCGTCAGTCGTTCGAGCAGCATCAGAAACGCGACCGATACGTCGTTCGCGCGCTCCGTCAATTCTTCCGGCGTCGCGAGCGGATCTCCGAGTTCCGGTTCCGGCAGCCAAATGCCGGGGTATTGCTCGCGCCGGCTCTTGGCCGTCCGCAGTCGGTCGATCGACAGCCGCGTCGTCACCGTGACAAGCCACGCCTCGGCGTTCTCGATCGCCTCGCCCGTCGCCTCGTGCCAGCGCAGCCACACGTCCTGCACGATGTCCTCGGCATCCGCGACGGAGCCGAGCATGCGGTACGCGATCTTCTGCAGGCGCGGGCGAAGCGCGTCGAAGGTCAGCGCGTCGTCATTCATGTGACACCTTGCAGTCGCATATGCGCCGACGCGTCGGCGCGCGAGCGGCGAGCCGATTCATCAAATGGACGTGAGCCTGCAACGGGAACGGCGAGCGCATGTCGGTGGACGGGCCAAGGATCCGGATCGGCCGCTGTCTGCGGCCAAATGCGAAGTGAAAAAGGAATTCGGTGCACGTCTTGCAGTCATGCCGACGGTGGCTTCTACCGAGGCATTTTCGGTCAAGGTAGAGAGCCTTCGTCGTGATGTGCAATGCGGGACTGGCCAAGTGTACAACGGGCTCGGAGGTCGCGGAGAGGGCGTTTGTTGTCACATCGATGCCGCCCGCGATGAACCCTGAAACGACGAACCCGGCCGCAGCCGGGTTCGGTTCATCGTCACCGACGCACGCTCGCGTCGCAGCACCTCAACGTGCCTGTCCCGGCACCGTATCGCCGCGCAACGAACATCCGCGCGTCTCGATCACGGCGACCAGCGCCACCAGACCGACCGCGCACGCGGCCATCATGTAATAGGCGGGAACCAGCGCATTGCCGGTTCGCGCGATCAGCCAGTCGTTGACGATCGGCGCGGTGCCGCCGAACAGCGACGTCGACACGTTGTAGGCGATCGCCATGCCCGCGTAGCGGACGTGCGTCGGGAACATCGCCGGAAACATCGCGGAAATCGTCGCGAGCTGCGGTACGTAGAGCACGCCGAGCACCGCGAAGCCGATGAACGCACCGAGCACGCCATGCGTCATCAACGTAAACATCGGCACGGCGGCGACGAACAGGCCGACGAGCGAGATCCACCACATCGTCTTGCGGCCGACGCGATCCGACAGCCAGCCCGCGAACGGCAGCAGCACCATCATCGCGAGCATCCCGATCAGCGGGATCAGCAGCGACATGTTCTCGCTGACGCCGAGCTCCTTGTGCATGTACGTCGGCATATAGGCGAGCAGCACGTAGTTGACGACGTTCAGCGCGACGACGAGCCCGCCGAGCAGCAGCAACGGCCGCGCATAGCGAACCAGCAGGCGGCCGATCGGCATCGCGGCCGGCGCGGCCTGTTCGCGGCGGTGCGCCTGCTCCTCGAGTTCGCGAAACACCGGCGTTTCTTCCAGACGCGAGCGCAAATAGAAGCCGACGAGACCGAGCGGCGCCGCGACGAGGAACGGCAGGCGCCAGCCCCAGGCATGCATCGCCGTGTCGCCGAGCAGCAGCGCGAAGCCGAGCATCAGTAGCGCGCCGAGCGAGAAGCCGGCCAGCGTCGCGAATTCGAGAAAGCTGCCGCACAGCCCGCGCCGCGAGTCGGGCGCGTATTCGGCGATGAAGGTCGCTGCGCCGCCGTATTCGCCGCCGGTCGAAAAACCCTGCACCATGCGCAGCAGGATCAGCGCGGCCGGGGCGAGCCAACCGGCCGTCGCGTAGGTCGGCAGGAGGCCGACGAGCAGCGTCGCGCCCGACATCGTGAGCACGGTCAGCGCAAGCACGCGCTTGCGGCCGAGCCGGTCGCCGAGCGGGCCCCAGAACAGGCCGCCGAGCGGGCGGATCAGGAACGAAATCGCAAACGTGCCGAGCGCGAACAGCGTCGCACTGGCCGTGTTGCCGGGAAACAGCGCAGCGGAAATATACGCGAGTCCGTACGCGTATATGCCGTAATCGAACCATTCGGTCGCGTTACCGAGCGCGGCGGCCGCGATCGCGACGCGCGGCAGGCTGTGCGGCTCGTCGCCGCGATGGGAAACCGTATCGTCCGGGACGGACGGCGCGGAGACGGAAGTCCACGATGGCACGTATCGCATAAGGGATCCTCGTTGGCAGCATGCGCCCGGGCGGGCGCCGACGAGGTTCAAAGTAATCCCGCCAATTTGCCATGCCCGATGTCATAGGACGATGTCGGGATTGGGGTTTTCCCCGTGCCGAAGACCCGCGCGGGCCGCTCGCCGGCGACCCGCGGCCATGACACGCCGCGTTATCGGACGTGCGGCAGCAGCGCGCGCAGCCAGTACGCGACGGCGACCGCGCCGCCGTCGGGCGTGCCGATCGCGCGTTCGCCGAGGTAGCTCGCACGGCCGGCGCGCGGCGTCATGCGCGCGGTGTCCTGCGCACCGCGTTCGGCG
>NZ_KV786503.1:0-6015 GCF_001806955.1 Burkholderia sp. HMSC10F09 | reverse complement strand
CGGGCCGCCGAAGCGCTGCAGCGCGGCGCGCAGCCGCGCCTGCACCGCCCGGCGCGCCGCGTCGCCCGGTTCGAACGCCATCCGCCAGTCGGCGGTCTTCGCACCGATCGTGCGCACCAGCGCGAGCTGGCGCGCCACTTCGTGCCGCACCTGCTGATCGGGCTCGGTCTCCGCGACGCGGTCGGTCAGCAGCCGGTACGGGTTCTCGCGGCAATGCGCGAGCCGCAGCGGAATGCCGGCGAGCCAGCACATCATCGCGGCCGGCAACGGGCTCTGGCTATACACGGTGAAGATCACCGCCGCGTCGAAACGCGCGGACAGCAGCCGGTCGATCATGTCGAGATCGGCGACCGGGTCGGCCGGCGCGTCCGGATGCTTGACCCACGGCGCGTCGTACGTCCACACGTCGTCGACCATCGGCAGATGCGCGCCGAGCGCCGCGGCCGTGCTCGACGTGAGCAGCGTCAGATGCCGGCCGTTGCCGCTTTCCTTCAGCGCGCGCAGAGCCGGCGTCGTCATCAGCACGTCGCCGAGATTGTCGAGCCGCACGCACAGAATGCGGCGCGCGCGGTCCCACGCGGGCGCGCTCATTGCCGCACCCGCGAGCCGTGACGGCGCGCGGTTTCGCGCACGACGATGTCGGCCGCGAGATCGAGCCGGTCGACGACGAAGTGCGGCGTGCGTGTCGCGTCGATCCGCCATTCCGTCTCGTAGCCGCGATCGACGAGGATCGTGCGGCACTGCGCGGCGCGGCCCGCTTCGATGTCGTCGAGAATGTCGCCGATCATCCAGCTCGCGCCGGCCTCGACGCCGAGCGCGGCGGCCGCGCGGCGCAGCATGCCGGGCCTCGGCTTGCGGCACAGACAGTCGCATGCATAGCGCGGCACGCTGCCCTGCGGGTGATGCGGGCAGTAAAAAAAATCCGCCAGCGCCGCGCCGTTCTCTTCGAACAGTTCGGCAAGACGCTGGCGGACCGCGCCAAGCTGAGATTCGGTGAAGCGGCCGAGCGCGACGCCCGGCTGGTTCGAGACGACCGCGATCGGCATGCCGGTCGACGCGAGCGAGCGCAGCGCACGCGCGGCGCCCGGCGCGAGCCGCATGCGGGCCGGATCGACGTTGTACGGCACGTCGTCGAGCAGCGTGCCGTCCTTGTCGAGCAGCACGGCGCCGCGCGGACGCGGATCGTGCTTCAGGGCCATGATGTCTCCTTCATCGGCAGCACCATCACTTCCGGTACGACCGTGCCCGGCGGCTGCGTCAGCACGAAGCGCACCGCGGCCGCGACGTTCTCGGGCGGCTGCAGCGTGTCCTCGTCGATGTCCGGGAAGCGGTCGAGCAGGAACGGCGTGCGCATCCCGCCGGCGACGATCGCCGACACGCGCACGCCGGCCGGGCGCAGCTCCGCATGAAGCGCATGCGACAGACCGAGCAGCCCCCACTTCGTCGCGTGATACGCCGATGCGTTCGGCCACGCGCGTTTCGATGCGGTCGACGCGATGTTGACGATATGCCCGCCGCCGCGCGCCTTCATCATCGGCACGACCGCATGGCACATCAGGTATGGACCGAACAGGTTCGTCATCAGCACCTGCTGCCATGCGTCGACGCTCACGTCGTCGATCGGCGCGGTCACGTCGATCGCCGCGTTGTTCACGATCACGTCGAGATCGCCGACCACTTCGCGCGCATCGTGCACGGCCTGCAGCACCGACGCCTCGTCGCGCACGTCGAGCGGACGGCCGACCGCCTTCACGCCGTGCCGCGTAAGCCGCTGCGCGACGGCCGCCGCGCGGTCGCCGTCGAGATCCGCGACGACGACGTGCGCACCGTTGCGCGCGAGTTCCTCGCAGATCGCTTCGCCGAGCCCGCGGCCGCCGCCCGTGACGAGTGCGGTGCGGCCGGCGAGCGGCAGTTGAGCTGGATCGTGGGTCCCGTTCACATGTACCTCCCTGTCGGCGTCAGAAGAACTTCGTCGGAACGCTTGTCGTGACAAGCGTCATCGCAGGGAAGACAGCGAGATTCGTGCCCGTCCGTTTCGAACCGCGTTGCGTCGCGCGTCGCGGCGCGTTCGCTGGCTTTTTTATAACCGGCTGTAAAAACGTGCCCGCACCGCGCTGCGCTCGCGATCAGATCGCGAGCGCGTCGGGCGTCGCCTGCGCGCGATGCTTCGCGAGCGCGCGCAGGCAATGCGCGATGCAGCCCGCGAACGCCTCGTCGAACCACGGCTGCGCGCCCGATACGCCGACCACGATCCCATGCTGCGCGACGGCGCCCCACAGGTTCGTGTCGCCCGCGCGCAGCCGGTACGGCTCGAGCGCCTGCACGACATGGCCGTCGCGGCCGGTTTCCCACGACAAACGCGCTTTCGCGCGCGCATACGCGCGATAGTCGGCGTCCCAGTCCTTCGGGTCGGGCAGCGAGAACTCGTAGAGGATCGCGTCTTCGAACGACGCGTCGTGCGGGCCGAGCGCCGGATCCATGATCACGATGTGCAGGCAGCCGCTGTCGCCGACGAAGTCGCTCTGCAACGCGGCCGACAGCGTCGGCAGCAGCAGTTCGACGGCCGCGATCGCGGCCTGGCGATCCGCGAACGCGCTACCGCCGCGACGTGCGGTCAGCCCTTCGGGGGACGGATTCAGATGAGTCGGCATGTGAGTCTCCGGAGGAAAATGCGAGCGCGCGCAGCGCCGCAATCAGGTCGGCCGGCGCCGCCGGCTTGGTCAGATACGCATGGAAACCCGCTTCGACGGCGCGCGCGCGGTCGCGCTCGCGCGCGTGGCCGGACAGCGCGAGCGCTTCGATGGACGATGCGCCGCCCTCGTTCGCGCGCGCCGCTTCGAGCTGACGCACGCGCGTCATGACCGTATAGCCGTCTTCCTCGTCGTCGCCGAGGTCGATGTCGCAGACGAGCAGCGCCGGCCAGTCGTCACGGCGCGCGCGCCATAGCGTGTCGAGCAGCGCCTGGCCCGACGCGAACGCGTCGACCTGCGCGCCGGCCACCGTCAGCAGCGCGGTCAGCGCATCGCGCGCTTCGTCGTGATCGTCGACGCAGGCGATGCGCAGGCCGTCGAGCGGCCTGTCGGCGATCGGCACGGGCACGGCGTCGGCCGGCTGCATCGACGCCGGCGCGATCGCGCAGAGCGGCAGCGCGACGTGCAGCGTGACACCGGTGTCGTCGCGTTCGCGCACGACGTAGCCGCCCGCCTCCTCGATCGCGTTCTGCAGCGGCTCGAGAGCGAGCAGCGACAGCTCGGGCGCATCGACGCCCGCGCAGGCGACCGTGATCCGTGCGTCCGGATCGTGCCGCTCCGTATAGACCTGGACGCGCCCGCCGCTGCCGCTCACGTCGATCCCGTTGCGGCACAGCTCCCACACGAAGCGCCGCAGTGCGGCCGGATCGGCCTTCACGATCAGGTCCTCGTCGGACAAATGGCGGAACACCGGCACGCCGCGCCGCTCGGCCGCGTCAGCGAGCCCGTCGAGCACCTGCGACACGAGCGGATTGATGCGCACCGGCTGCCGCGCGAACTTCGCCTCGGTGCGTTCGAGCTCGCGCTGCTTCGCCTGCAGCGCCCACATCTGCGCATAGACGCCGCCGCTCGCGAGCAGCTCGTCGTGCGTGCCCTGTTCGACGAGCCGGCCGTACTCCATCACGAGGATGCGGTCCGCATCGACGATCGTCGACAGCCGGTGCGCGATGATCAGGCTCGTCCGATGTTGCGCGACACGCATCAGCTCCTGCTGGATCGCGCGCTCCGAGCGCGTGTCGAGCGCGGACGTCGCCTCGTCGAACACGACGATCGGCGGCGCCTTCAGCAGCGCGCGCGCAATCGCGACGCGCTGCCGCTCGCCGCCCGACAGCCGCACGCCGCGTTCGCCGACGCGCGTGTCGTAGGCATCGGGCAGCCGCTCGATGAACGTGTCGAGCTGCGCGCTGCGCGCGGCCGCGACCACTTCCGCGCGCGTCGCGTCGCGCTTGCCGTACGCGATGTTGTACGCAATCGTGTCGTTGAACAGGATCGTGTCCTGCGGCACGATGCCGAGCGCGTCGCGCAGGCTGCGCTCGGTGACGAGGCGCAGATCCTGGCCGTCGATGCGGATCGTGCCGGCGTCCGGCTGGTAAAGTCGGAACAGCAGCCGCGCGAGCGTCGACTTGCCCGAGCCGCTGCCGCCGACCACCGCGACCGACTGGCCGGGCTCGATCCGGAACGACACGTCCCACAGGATCTGCCGGCTCGGCTCGTAGCCGAAGTCCACGTGCTCGAACTCGATCGCGCCGCCGCGCACGACGAGCGGCTGCGCACCGGGCACGTCGCCGTCCTCGCCCGGCTTGCCGCGCGCGTCGAGCAGCCCGAACAGCCGCTCGATGTTCGTCATCGCGTCGTTCGCCTCGCGGAACACGAAGCCGAGCGCGTTCAGCGGCAGGCTGATCTGGATGATGTACGCGTTGATCAGCACGAGGTCGCCGACCGTCATCGCGCCGGTCGCGACGCGCTCGCCGGCGAGCAGCATCACGGCCGCGATGCCGGCGCCGATGCAGGCGCTCTGCCCGATGTGCAGCGTCGACAGCGCGTACTGGTTGTCGACGCCCGCGTCCGACCACGCGTTCAGCACGCGGTCGAGCCGGTCGCGTTCGACGTCCTCGCGCGCGAAGTACTTGACGGTGTCGACGTTCAGCAGGCTGTCGACGATGCGCGAATTCGATTCGGCCTCGAGCGCGTTCACGCGGCGCTGGTAGCGCATGCGCCGCCGCGTGAACACGATCGTGTACGCGGCGTAGACGGCGAACGTGACGAAGATGATCGCGGTGAAGCCGCCGCCATACTTGCTGACGACGATCACGAGCACCGAGCCGATCTCGATCGCGGTCGGCACGATCGTAAACACGGCGACGCCAAGCAGATAGCCGATGCCGGCCGTGCCCTTCTCGAGGTCGCGCACGACCGCGCCCGTCTCGCGCTGCGAATGGAAGCGCGCGCCGAGCCGGTGCAGATGGCCGAACGTGCGTACCGTGAACGCGGCCACCGTGCTCTGCGTGACCTGCACGAACGTCATGTCGCGCACTTCGTTCAGCGCGTTCGACGCGAACCGCACGACCGCGTACGCGAACAGCAGCAGCACCGGCAGCGACGCGGGCCGCTGCGCGAGCTGGCCGAAGTCGTCGACGATCTCCTTCAGCAGCAGCGGCACCGACACGGCCGCGGCCTTCGCGAGCACCAGCAGCGCAATCGCCGCGAGCACGCGCGCGCGATAACGCCAGATCGCGCGCCAGAGCTCGCCGGCGATCCGCAGCCGCAGGCTGCGCGTATCGCGTCGCGTGTCCCCGGTCGCCGGCGTCATGCGCGCACTGCGTTCCGTTGTGGCGGGTTCATGACGGCCGTCCTCCGTCAGTGATGGCGCTCGCGGCCCGGCGTGCCGCCCGCCGCAGTGCCGCCGGTGCCCGCTGCGGTGCCCGCTGCGGTGCCGCTGCCCGCGCCCTGGGCCGACGTGCCGGGCTCAGGCTCGCGCACGGCCGGCTGGGTCGGCGTAACGGTTCGCTGCGCGGGGTGCAGCACCATGCCGCTGTCGTGCTCGCCTTCGCGCTTCACGCGCACGCGGTTCTCGACGTCGCGCACGCACATGCAGTCGTCCGCGATGTCCTCGATCGCATGCTTCATCCAGCGCGCGGGCACCGTGCCGTCGAGTTCGACGCGGCCGTCGCTGACCTGCACGCTCACGTCGCTGACGTCGATGTCGAGCGCATGCGCGAGCCGTTCGCAGACGTCCTCGCGAATCCGTTCGTCCGAGCGCGTATAGCCTTTCGGGCCGCGCCGGCCGCGCATGGCGTCGCGCGCCGCGCCGCTGCCGAAGCGCGACAGGTCGGGCGCGTCGGTCGTACGCGGATCGTCGTAGCCGCGCTCGCCGCCGCCATACCAGCCCAGCCGGAAATGTCCGCGCAGGCCCGGCGCCTCGTCGCGGCCGCCGCCGTATCGGTGCGGCTCCGGCCCGCCGCCCGGCTGCCCTCGCCCGCGCTCG
>NZ_KV786502.1:0-10137 GCF_001806955.1 Burkholderia sp. HMSC10F09 | reverse complement strand
GGCCGCGAACGACTTCGTTCGCGGCCGTTTTATTTTTCATTCCGCTGCCCGACGCGCGCACTACAATCCACGACACGGGTGCGCCGGCCGCTTCCCGACACGCCCTTTCCCGTCACAACCTCGCATGACGCCGCCCCAGGGCAGGTCCGGCGACGCGTGCCCAAGGAGGCAACGATGCAAGTCCAACCGTACCTGACCTTCTACGGTCAGGCCGACGAGGCGCTTCGCTTCTACGAGAAGGCGCTCGGTGCAAAGACGCAGTTCAAGATCTACTTCCGCGACGCGCCGCCGAATCCCGATCAGCCGATCTCGCCGGAGATGGCCGACAAGGTGATGCACGCGAATTTCACGATCGGCGAATCGTCGATCATGTGCTCGGACGGCAACTGCCACGCGGCCGACCGCCAGCACGCCGGGTATTCGCTGTCGCTGAATCCGGCGAGCGTCGACGAAGGCAAAAAGCTGTTCGATGCGCTCGCCGAGGGCGGCGAAGTGACGATGCCGTTCCAGAAGACGTTCTGGGCACTCGGCTTCGGCATGGTGAAGGATCGCTTCGGCGTGCACTGGATGATCAACGTCGAGGATCTGTCGCAGCGCGAGCACATCCCCAATCGCGCGTAGCGCCGATACACGCCGATACAACCTGAAACGCCCGCCGCTTCGCAGCGACGGGCGTTTTCATTGCGGCATGCTCGACGGGCGACGCGCGGCCGCGCCGGCGCGTTCAGCTTTCGACGACGTCGAGATAGTCTTCCGGCCGCGTGCGATCTTCCGCATGCGCCATCCCCATCACGCGCACGAGCACGCTGACCACGATCGACACGACGAGGTTGACGATCAGCGACCACACCGCCGCGTAGCCGGGAATCGCGAGGCCGAACAGGTGAATCGTGAAGATCGAGCCGGCCAGCTTCAGCGAGATCGCCATCCACGTGCCGCAAACGATGCCGGCCGCCCAGCCGACCAGCAGCCCGCGATGATCGAGCACGCGCGTGTAGAGTCCGAGCACGATCGCCGGCAGCGTCTGGATGATCCAGATCCCGCCGAGCAGCTGCAGCTGGATCGCATACGTGAGCGGCAGCCCGAGAATGAATGCCACCGCGCCAATCTTCACGATCAGCGACACGAGCTTCGCGACGTGCGTTTCCTGGTCGTGCGTCATGTTGCGGTTCACGAACTCGCGGTGGATGTTGCGCGTGTACAGGTTCGCGGCCGCGATCGACATGATCGCCGCCGGCACCAGCGCGCCGATCCCGATCGCCGCGAACGCGACGCCGACGAACCACGACGGGAAGTAGTTCAGGAACAGCGCGGGCACCGCGAAGTTCGGGCCGAACGCCTTGAAGTACGGCGCGTACTGCGGCATGTCTTTCACGCCCGACGCGAGCGCCATGTAGCCGAGCAGCGCGAGCAGGCCGAGCACGAACGAATAAGCCGGCAGCATCGCCATGTTGCGACGGATCGTGTTGCCCGACGACGACGAGAGGATCGCGGTGACCGAATGCGGATAGAGGAACAACGCGAGCGCCGAGCCGATCGCGAGCGTCGCGTAGGCGCTGTAGCCGTTCAGGCTCGTCGCGTCGGGCGCCTTCAGCAGCAGCTTCGCGGGCGGCACGCTCGCGAAGATATGCCCGAAGCCGCCGAGCTTCGCGGGAATCACGATGATCGCGGCGGCGATCGTGATGTAGATCAGCACGTCCTTCACGATCGCGATCATCGCGGGCGCGCGCAGCCCCGACGTGTACGTGTACGCGGCGAGGATCGCGAACGCGATGATCAGCGGCAGATCGCCGACGAAGCCCGTCGTGTCGAAACCGAGCGCGCCGATCACGACCTCGATGCCGACCAGTTGCAGCGCGATGTACGGCATCGTCGCGACGATGCCCGTTACGGCGATCGCGAGCGCGAGCATGCGGCTGCCGTAGCGGGCGTTGACGAAGTCGGCGGCCGTCACGTAGCCGTGCCGCTTCGCGATGCTCCACAGTTTGGGAAAGACGACGAACGCGAACGGATAGATGAGGATCGTGTACGGCAGCGCGAAGAAGCCCATCGCGCCGGCACCGAACACGAGCGCGGGCACCGCGACGAACGTGTACGCCGTGTACAGGTCGCCGCCGAGCAGGAACCAAGTGACGATCGTGCCGAAGCGCCGGCCGCCGAGCCCCCACTCGTCGAGATGGGCGAGGTCGCCGCGCCGCCAGTTGGCGGCGAGGAAGCCCATGATCGTGACGCCGATGAAAAGGAGAACGAAGACGAAAGTCGCGCCGAGATTCATTGCACACCTCCCGGCGTTTTCCACGCGTTCTTGGTCTTGTAGTACACGAAGGCGGTGATCACCGCGCTAATGAACACCCAGAGCAGCTGGTACCAGTAGAAAAACGGAAAACCCAGCCATTGCGGTTCGATCTTGCTGTACGACGGCACCCAGACCATCGCGATCAGCGGCAGTACCAGCAGCCAGAGCCAGCGCTTGGCGGCCCGATTGGCGTCGGCATCGTGAGCCATGACGTCTCCTCATCTTCCCGGTTATCGATCTTGTGAGCGGGTACGGCGGCGAGAGGAGCGGCAAAACGGGTAAGCTGCGGCTCCCCTGGCTTCGCGCCAGTATAGGAGTCGCAAGCATCCGGTCAAGCGGGGGCGAACCCGAGGTGATCCGCCCCCTGACGCGCGGTTGCACCGGCATGCGGGCCGCGCATGGGCGTCAGATCGTGAACGACGCGCCGCGTGCGCCGATCGTTTCTTTCAAACCTTTCACCCACTTGCGGGCGGGCAGTTTCAGCGTGTCCTCGATCAGCTTCGCGCGCGCGTCGAGCTGCGCGAACGGCACGTCGAGCGCGGGGCCGGAGAACGCGATCGCGATCCGGTTGCCGTCGTGCACTTCCGGCAGCGCGATCACGCGGTGATCGAAGGCGGCGTTCAGGTGCTTCATGTTGCGCACGAAGCTCGGGTGATCGCCGAACAGGTTGATCGTCGCGATCCCCGCATCGGTCAGGCAGCCGCGCACCGCGCGGTAGAACGCGACGCTGTCGAGCACCGGGCCGCGCGCGGTCGCATCGTACAGGTCGATCTGGATCGCGCCCGTCGTGCCGCGATTCGCCGGATCGTTGACGAAATCCCACGCGTCCGCTTCGTGCACGACAAGACGCGCGTCGTCCGGCGGCAGCGCGAACATCGTGCGGGCCGCGACGATCACGGCCGGGTTCAGTTCAACCGCCTCGACCTTCGCGCGCGGCAGGAAGCGGTGCGCGAACTTCGTCAGCGCGCCGGTACCGAGCCCGAGCTGCACGATGCGTTCCGGCGTTTCGAGAAACAGCAGCCACGCCATCATCTGCTGCGCGTATTCGAGTTCGATTGCGAGCGGCTTCGAGATCCGCATCGCGCCCTGTACCCATTCGGTACCGAAATGCAGGTAGCGCACGCCGCGCTCCTCCGAGAACGTCACCGGTGCGAAGCGCGGCTTGCGCGGCGCGTCGAGCACGGGCACGTCGTCGTGCTCGTCGAGGTCGGTGCGGCGCTTCACACGCGGCGGCTGCAGTTTCTCGGAGCCGTTGTAGGCGGACGGCTGGTTGCGCTTGAACGCGCGCGCCTCGGCGGATGCGCGCTTGATCAGTCGGGTCATGGATGAATCTCGCTCGATGAAGCTGGTTTTGGCGGACGAGAGGATAGCATTGGTGGCGGCAATCGCCGGCGCCGAACGGATTGCGTCACGCCGATCGGCCGACTTGCGAGCGAGGGCATCGTGGTCGACAATGCATCGCACCGGCGATCCATCGACGACAGCCATACCGTGACGATTCTTGCGATACGTCACCGGCGAGAAAGCGGCTATCACTGACCCGGAGCGCACATGACCTCCACCGACAGGAAGATCTGGTTCCCGGCAAAACGCTACGGATGGGGATGGGGGCTGCCCATCGCGTGGCAGGGATGGGTAGTCCTGTTGCTGTTTACGCTCGGCCTCGTCGCGAGTTCACGCCGCTTCCCGCCGGCACAAGCGCCCTTCGCGTTCGCAGCGTGCGTCGTGGGTTTGGTGCTCGCGCTCACGATCGTCTGTTACGCGAGAGGCGAAAAGCCGAAATGGCGATGGGGGAACGACAAGTGACGCGTCGTACGCCGGCGCGCGCAATTCGGGCGGTCCAAGCAACGCGCCGCGCAGCAATCGGAACGGATTGAGGTTTCGGTTAATCCGACACGCCGAGGCGCTCGTTCGGCATCGCCCTTCTCTCCCGCGCACCGCAATCCATTTCGATCTGTCTGTTTGGGAACCCGAACGATGGTTCACGTCGCGGCGTTGACCTGGCCCGGCAGATCTTTGCCGCGCCGGCATTCAACGTGGCTTGAATCGCCTTGAAAGAGCGGCCTAGCCGAAACACAACGCGTCGCCCGACCCAACCGGTTATGGGCCGTCGCAGGCCGCTCGTTGTCAGCGCGCTGCGTCTCATCGTCCCTGAAACCGTCGCGGCCGCTCACTCGAACCCATATCGACATCTGCCGAACGGCCGACTTGTTCCGGCTCTTGGCCGACGACAAAAATGCCCGTGCCGAATCATTCGGCATACGGCGTGATCGACCGCATTCGGCCCGCGTGACCGAACTGTTTTTTCTGCGCGTCACGGTTGCAAATATACACAAATGGGTATAAATTCATCGATGGTTCCGTACACCAAACCGCTCTACTGGCTCGGCTCGGCACGCAAGGACTTGAAAGCGATGCCCGAAGCGGTACAGGACACGTTCGGCTATGCGCTGTATCTGGCCCAGACGGGAGGAAAGCACGATCAGGCCAAGCCGTTGAGGGGTTTCGGATCGGCCGGCGTACTCGAGGTCGTGGAGTCGGAGGACAGCGGCACCTACCGGGCGGTCTATACGGTGAAACTCGGTGGCGCCGTCTATGTGCTGCACTGTTTCCAGAAGAAATCGTGCCGCGGTATCGCTACGCCGAAGCCGGACATCGAACTGGTTCGCGCGCGCCTGAGCGCCGCCGAAGCACACGCAAATGGAGAAAAGTGATGATCGAAATCGAACGGGGCAGCGGGAACGTCTACGCGGATCTTGGCACGCCCGACGCCGAAGAAATGCGCGTCAAGGCTCAACTCGCCGCCAAGATCGCGGAGATCATCAAGACTCGCAAATGGACGCAGCAGCACGCAGCACGATTGCTCGGCATGACGCAACCGAAGCTATCGAACATGCTGCGCGGGCAGTTTCGCGGCGTAAGCGAAGCGAAGATGCTCGACTGTCTCGCCAAGCTCGGGCGCGATGTACAGATCGTCGTAGGACCGGACCGTCATTCGGAAACCGAAGGACACATCGAGGTCGTGTTCGCTGCCTGACGGCACGGCAGGTTCGGGCAGCTCAATTCAATGGCCGCAGCTGCCGCCACGCGGCGAGTTTTTCCGCATACGAGATCGAAGCATAGGCGGGACTGCTCGACGGCAGGCGCAGCAGCCGATACCGGGCGCCCTCTTCACCGAGCGCCGTCATGCCGATTTTGGCGGCCGTTCCGCCGTTAAAGGCGATGGTCGTCAGATTCGGCAACGTCTCGATCAGCGCGATCAGATCGTTGCTCGCGTGATCGCGTATGCGGCTATCGAGGCTGCCGATACGATTCGCCTGGGCCACGACGTCCCACAATCCGATGCGATGTTCGAGCAACGTATCGAGACGCGCCGGATAGCTCATGCCGACGAGATCGCGCTCTATCACGTCGCCGACCAGCGACCAGAACTTGTTTTGCGGATGTCCGTAGTATTGGCGAAGCGCCAACGATCGCTCGCCCGGCAGGCTGCCGAGAATCAAGATCCGCGTGTTTGCATCAACGACTGGCGGAAAACAACGCTTGTTCATTTCGCGATCGACGCTCCCGTTGCGACATCGGGCCCACCCGTGCGCGGCCCATCGCCATGCGCATCGAGATGCCGCCACAGCGCCGGCAGCATGCACTCGGTGACCATCAACGGTGCGCCGTGACGCTGGAACACCGACCGTCGCGCCACAAACGCATGCGGCGCACGCGCGCCGCCGAGCGCATGGCTTGCGAGCGCATAAAGCGGATGGCCGGCGATCACGCGCCGGCTCACCAGCGCCGAGCGCTCGACCTGCGGATCGCTGTACAGCAGCTCGGCGAGCGGCCGCGTGCGTAGCCGCCGCATCGCCTGCCATACGCCCTTGCTCGCGGCGAGCGGCGCGATGCTGTGCGCGGCCACATACGGCGTGCCGTCGACCGACAGAATCACCTCGCGCACCCACATCGGCGCACGCGGCGCGCTGGCGAGCGCCGCGTGTTCGTCGAACCACGGTCGATCGACGGCCTCACGCGTGACACGCACGCTCACGCGCCCGAGCCGCGCGAGGTGCGCGGTCAGCGAACCGCCGCGCGTGAGCCAGTCGCGCTGGTCCGGCGTGCATCCGGGCCGCGGCGTGTCGCGCCAGCCCGCAAGCGCGCCGTCGAATCGCATCCGCGCACTCACGCGGCGCGCGACAGCAGCAGCGCGTTGGTCCGCTTCACGAAGCTCGCCGGATCGTCGAGCATCCCGCCTTCGGCAAGCAGCGCCTGATCGAACAGCAGATGGCACCAGTCGCCGAAATCGGCGCTGTCGGCCTTCAGCTGCTTCACGAGCGCATGCTCGGGGTTGATCTCGAGAATCGGCTGGAACGACGGCGCCTTCTGGCCGGCCGCCTTCAGCATCCGCTGCAGGTAGCCGCTCATGTCGTTGTCGTCCGCGACGAGGCACGACGGCGAATCGGTCAGACGGAACGTGACGCGCACGTCCTTCACCTTGTCCCCGAGCGCTTCCTTCATCTTCTCGACGACCGGCTTGATCGCTTCGCCCGCCTCTTCCTGCGCCTTCTTCTCCTCGTCGTTCAGCGCGCCGAGATCGAGATCGCCGCGCGCGACGCTCGCGAGCGGCTTGCCGTCGAACTCGTGCAGGAACGACAGCATCCATTCGTCCACGCGATCGGTCAGCAGCAGCACCTCGACGCCCTTCTTGCGGAACACCTCGAGATGCGGGCTGTTCTTCGCGGCCTGCCACGTATCGGCCGTCACGTAGTAGATCTTCGTCTGCTCCGGCTTCATGCGCGCGACGTAGTCGGCGAGCGACACGTCCTGCGCATCGGTGTCGCCGTGCGTCGACGCGAAGCGCAGCAGCTTCGCGATGCGCTCGCGGTTCGCGTGATCCTCGCCGACGCCTTCCTTCAGCACCTGGCCGAACGCGCGCCAGAACGTCTTGTACTTCTCCTTGCCGGCATCGTCTTCCGCATTCGCGAGCTCTTCGAGCATCGACAGCGCGCGCTTCGTCACGCCTTCGCGGATCGCCTTGACGTCGCGGCTCTCCTGCAGGATTTCACGCGATACGTTCAGCGGCAGATCGGCCGAATCGACGACGCCCTTCACGAAGCGCAGGTATTGCGGCAGCAGCTGCTCGGCGTCGTCCATGATGAACACGCGCTTCACGTACAGCTTCAGGCCGCCGCGATAGTCGCGGTTCCACAGGTCGAACGGCGCCTGCGACGGCACGTACAGCAACTGCGTGTATTCGCTGCGACCTTCGACGCGGTTGTGCGTCCACGTGAGCGGATCCTGGTGATCGTGCGCGATGTGCTGATAGAACTGCTTGTACTGCTCGTCCGTGATGTCGCTTTTCGGCCGCGTCCACAGCGCGCTCGCCTGGTTGACGGTTTCGTCGTCGTCCTTGACGACCATCTCGCCCTTCTCCTGATCCCATTCTTCCTTCTTCATCAGGATCGGCAGCGCGATGTGGTCGGAATACTTCTGGATGATCGACTTCAGCCGGTACGAGGACAGCAGTTCGTCCTCGCCTTCGCGCAGATGCAGCGTGATCGTCGTGCCGCGCTGCGCGCGCTCGATCGCGTCGATCGTGAAATCGCCCTCGCCCGCGCTTTCCCAGCGCACGCCTTCGCTCGCGGGCAGGCCCGCGCGGCGCGTCTCGACGGTGATCTTGTCCGCGACGATGAAGCCCGAGTAGAAGCCCACGCCGAACTGGCCGATCAGCGCCGCATCCTTCTGCTGGTCGCCCGACAGCTTCGAGAAGAATTCCTTCGTGCCCGAGCGCGCGATCGTGCCGAGGTTCGCGATCGCCTCGTCGCGGCTCATCCCGATCCCGTTGTCGTCGATCGTGATCGTGCGCGCGGCCTTGTCGTAGCCGATGCGGATGCGCAGGTTCGGATCGTCCTCGTAGAGCGCGTTGTCCGCGAGCGCCTCGAAACGCAGCTTGTCGGCCGCGTCGGACGCGTTCGACACCAGTTCGCGCAGGAAGATTTCCTTGTTGCTGTAGAGCGAATGAATCATCAGGTGGAGGAGCTGCTTGACCTCTGCCTGAAAGCTCATCGTTTCGTGTGCCATGGATGCTGTTTCCTCTTACTTGAACTTGAGTGGTGTGGCGCAGGCGTCCGGCGCGCGATGCCGGCCGGCCCGTCTAGGGACAACCGCCTGGCGCAAGCGGTTTGCGCGCGCAGATGGGGACGGCCGCGCCGATTTCAAGAGCCGGCACGGCCGCCGCGTCACGACGCGCGCCGCGTCGCCGATTCGATATAGCGCGCGAGAAACCCCGGCAGCGCCGGATCGCCGCAGTTCGCGACGTTGAAGCGCGTCCACGTCGACGGCGACTGCTGCGGCGAGAACAGGCTGCCCGGCGTCAGCAGAAAGCCTTCCTCGTGCGCGGCGGCCGCGAGCGCGTCCGAGTCGACACCCGTGTCGGCCCACAGGAACATGCCGGCCGCCGGCATCGCGAACAGCTTCAGGCCGGTGCGCTCGAGCATCCGCGCGGTCTTGTCGCGCACGCCGTCGAGCCGCGCGCGCAGCCGCTCGACGTGCCGCCGGTAGTGGCCTTCGGTCAGGATCTTGTACAGCACGCGCTCGTTCAGCTCGGGCGTCGTCATGCCGACCAGCATCTTCTGATCGGTGATCGCCTTCGCGATTTCCGGCGCGCACGCGACGTAGCCGACGCGCAGGTTCGCGGCAAGCGTCTTCGAATAGCTGCCGAGATAGATCACGCGCTTCAGCTGGTCGAGGCTCGCAAGGCGCGTGGCCGGATAGCTCGGCGGGCACAGGTCGCCGTACACGTCGTCCTCGACGACGAGGAAGTCGTACTGCTCCGCGAGTTTCAGGATCCGGAATGCCTGCGCGGCCGACAGCGACGTGCCGGTCGGGTTCTGCAGCACCGAATTGATCACGAGCATCTTCGGGCGCCACATCTGCACGAGCGTCTCGAGCGCGTCGAGATCGGGGCCGTCGGGCGTGTACGGCATCCCGACGAGCTGCGCGCCCTGCGACGCGAAGCGGCCGAACATCTGGAACCACGCGGGATCGCCGACGATCACCGCGTCGCCCGGCCGCACGTAGATGCGCGCGATCAGGTCGATCGCCTGCGTGATGCCCGAGACCATCACGATCTGCTCGGGCGTCGCGCCGATCTCGACTTCCGCGAGCCGCGTCTGCAGTTGCTGACGCAGCGGCAGGAAGCCCTGCGCGGTACCGAAGCCGAGCATCTGCGCGCCCGACTGGCGCCCGAGCGCGCGTAGCGCGCCGGTGATCAGCTCGCCGTCGAGCCAGCGTCCCGGCAGGTAGCCGAGACCGGGCCCCTTTTCCGGGCTGACCGTATGCAGCATGTTGCGCAGCAGCCAGACGACGTCGATCGTGTTGTGCACGGGCGTCGCTTCGGCGCCGCGCATCGCGCCGTCGGCGACGGGCTGCGGGCCGACCGTGCGCTCGCGCACGTAGAAGCCCGAGCCGCGCCGCGAATCGAGATAGCCCTGCGCGACGAGGCGCTCGTACGCTTCGACGACGGTAAAGCGCGACACGCTCTTGTCGAGCGCGAGCTTGCGGATCGACGGCATGCGCATGCCGGGACGGAACACGCGCTCGTCGATGCGGCGGCGCGCCCACTGGACGAGCTGGTCGACGAGCGTCAGCGTGGCGGTGTCGTGCGGGGCGGGAATCTGTGCGAGCGGAACGGAGGACATGGGCGGCGGCTCCAACTGTACCGAAGGGTATCGCGCCGATTGTACCGTTACTGTGCCGGTGCGCACGATTACAGTTGATCGACAACCGGCCGTTCGCGACCGGCCGCCGCGCGCCCGCGCGCCGCCACCGAGCGGCGCGGCTGCACCGGCGGC
>NZ_KV786501.1:0-28445 GCF_001806955.1 Burkholderia sp. HMSC10F09 | reverse complement strand
CAGAAAGAACCTTAACTGAACGGCATTACCCACGAAGGGGCGCTTTTTTCTTCAGCCTTTGCCGGACGGGTTCCGGGCCGGCCGCACGACGCTCAACGCTCGTCGTCCGGCTCGTCTGCCTTCAGCGGCTCGCCCGCGCGACCGTCGACGCGTTCACGCAACTCCTTGCCGGGCTTGAAGTGCGGCACGAACTTCTCGGGCACCTGCACTTTCTCCCCCGACTTGGGGTTGCGTCCGACGCGCGCCGGACGACGGTTGAGGCCGAAGCTGCCGAAACCCCGAATTTCGATGCGATGCCCTTTCGACAAAGCGTCGGACATCGCATCGAGCATCGTCTTCACCGCGAAATCCGCATCCTTGAGGACAAGTTGCGGAAATCGCGATGCCAGCTGCGCGACCAACTCGGATTTGGTCATACTTCAGCAGACCTCGTGAGGCTTACTGGTTCTGGCCGTCGAGCTTCGCCTTCAGCAGCGCGCCGAGGTTGGTCGTACCGGTCGCGGCAGCGCTGGTGTCGGCTTGCAGGCCGCGGATCGCTTCCTGCTGCTCGGCCGAATCCTTCGCCTTGATCGACAGGTTGATGCCGCGCGACTTGCGATCGATGTTGATCACCATCGCGTTGACCTTGTCGCCTTCCTTCAGCACGTTGCGCGCATCTTCAACGCGATCCTGCGAGATTTCCGACGCACGCAGGTAGCCTTCGATGTCGCCCGTCAGCGCGATGACCGCACCCTTCGCGTCGACCGACTTCACGACGCCGTCGACGATCGAGCCCTTGTCGTTCATGGCAACGTAGTTGCTGAACGGGTCGCCTTCGAGCTGCTTGATGCCGAGCGAAATGCGCTCCTTCTCGACGTCGATGCCGAGCACGATCGCTTCGACTTCGTCGCCCTTCTTGTACTTGCGAACGGCCTCTTCGCCGGCTTCGCTCCACGACAGGTCCGACAGGTGGACCAGGCCGTCGATGCCGCCCGGCAGACCGATGAACACGCCGAAGTCGGTGATCGACTTGATTGCGCCCGTGATCTTGTCGCCCTTCTTGAAGTTGCGGCTGAAGTCATCCCACGGATTCGGCTTGCACTGCTTCATGCCGAGGCTGATACGACGACGGTCTTCGTCGATCTCGAGCACCATGACTTCGACTTCGTCGCCGAGCTGAACAACCTTCGACGGTGCGACGTTCTTGTTCGTCCAGTCCATTTCCGACACGTGGACCAGGCCTTCGATGCCCGACTCCACTTCGACGAATGCGCCGTAGTCGGTGATGTTCGTGACCTTGCCGAACAGACGCGTGCCCGACGGGTAACGGCGCGAGATGCCTTCCCACGGATCGTCGCCCAGTTGCTTGATGCCGAGCGACACGCGGTTCTTCTCTTGGTCGAACTTGAGGATCTTCGCGGTGACTTCCTGGCCGACCGACAGCACTTCGCTCGGGTGACGCACACGACGCCATGCGATGTCGGTGATGTGCAGCAGGCCGTCGATGCCGCCGAGGTCGACGAACGCACCGTAGTCGGTAATGTTCTTGACCACGCCGTTGACGATCGCGCCTTCCTTCAGCGTTTCGAGCAGCTTCGCGCGCTCTTCGCCTTGCGTCGCTTCGATCACGGCACGACGCGACAGCACGACGTTGTTACGCTTGCGATCGAGCTTGATCACGCGGAACTCGAGCGTCTTGCCTTCGTACGGCGTCGTGTCCTTGACCGGACGCGTGTCGACCAGCGAACCCGGCAGGAACGCGCGGATGCCGTTGACCATCACGGTCATGCCGCCCTTCACCTTGCCGGTGATCGTGCCGGTGACGAGTTCGTTGTTGTCGAGTGCCTTTTCCAGCGACAGCCACGATGCAAGGCGCTTCGCCTTGTCGCGCGACAGGATCGTGTCGCCGTAGCCGTTTTCGAGTGCGTCGATCGCGACGGACACGAAATCGCCCGCCTGCACCTCAACCTCGCCCTGATCGTTCAGGAATTCCTCGATCGGAATGTAAGCCTCGGACTTCAGGCCTGCATTGACGACCACGAAGTTGTGGTCGACGCGCACGACTTCGGCGGAGATCACTTCGCCGGCGCGCATGTCTTGGCGGGTCAGCGACTCTTCGAACAGAGCCGCAAAGGATTCGGTATTCGGGTTGGAGGTTTGCAGGTCGGACATAAAAATCGGTTTGTGCGTGGATCGCGGTGCCGCGCCAGCCGGAATGGCTGACTGAAAGGGCCAGAGCGAAACCACACGGGGTTAAGGGTTCAACACACACTCCGCGCTTGCGCGCGGAGCACCTACTGCCGCCCGCCGGATCAGGCGGGCTGGCCGAGCGCCCGGTACCACTGCAGCACCTGGTCGACCGCTTCATCGACCGACAGTGCCGACGTATCGAGCAGCTTGGCGTCTGCCGCGGGCTTCAGCGGCGCGGCCGCGCGATTGCTGTCGCGCGCGTCGCGCTCGCGGAGATCCCGGAGCAAGTCATCAATATTAGCAGAAAAACCTTTTTGCATCAATTGCTTATGCCGTCTGGCCGCGCGTGCCTCCGCGCTGGCCGTCAGGAACACCTTCAGCATCGCGTCCGGAAAGATCACGGTGCCCATGTCGCGGCCGTCCGCGACGAGGCCCGGCGTCTTGCGGAACGCGCGCTGGCGCGCCACCAGCGCAGTGCGCACCGGCCCGTGCACCGCGATGGCCGACGCGCGGTTGCCGACCGCCTCGGCACGGATGTCGTTCGACACGTCGACGCCGTCCAGCTGGGCACAGCCTTCGCGAAACGTGATGTGGAGATCGTCGATCAGTTTCACAAGGGCGTCGACGTCTTCGGCCGCGATGTCGTAGCGCATGCTCGCGAGCGCCGCGAGGCGATACAGCGCGCCGCTGTCGAGCAGGTGAAAGCCGAGATGCGCGGCGACCAGCGCCGCGACGGTGCCCTTGCCGGAAGCGGTCGGGCCGTCGATCGCGATGACGGGGGTCGGGTGAAAGGGTCGGGTGGATTTCATCAGGTCAGTCGGTCAGGCCTTCGCGAGCGCGGCGAAGCGGTCGAAATAGTCGGGGAACGTCTTGCCGACGCACTTCGGATCGTTGATCCGCACGGGAACGCCGCCGAGGCTGACGAGCGAGAAGCACATCGCCATCCGGTGATCGTCGTACGTGTCGATCGCGGCGTTCGGCGTGAGCGCCGCGGGCGGCGTGACGACGAGATAGTCGGCGCCCTCCTCGACGGTCGCGCCGACCTTGCGCAGTTCGGTCGCCATCGCGGCGATGCGGTCGGTTTCCTTCACGCGCCAGCTGGCGATGTTGCGCAGCGTGCTCGTGCCGTTCGCGAACAGCGCCGCGACCGCGATCGTCATCGCCGCGTCGGGAATCAGATTGAAGTCCATGTCGATTGGCTCGAGCTTGCCGTGGTCGTGACCGATGCCGCGCACCTCGATCCAGTCGTCGCCCATCGTCACGTTCGCGCCCATCTGCATCAGCGCGTTGGCGAAGCCCACGTCGCCCTGGATGCTCGCGCGTCCGACGCCCTCGACGCGCAGCGGGCCGCCGCCGAGCGCACCGGCCGCGAGGAAGTACGACGCCGACGAGGCATCGCCCTCCACCATGATTCGCCCCGGCGAGCGATAGCGCACGCCGGCCGGCACCGTGAAGCGCTGCCAACCCTCGCGCTCGACGCTCACGCCGAAGCGCGCCATCAGCCGGATCGTGATGTCGATGTACGGCTTCGAGATCAGTTCGCCGTCGATCTCGACGATGCTGCGGCCGTCCTTCGCCTTCACGAGCGGCAGCGTCATCAGCAGCGCGGTGAGGAACTGGCTCGACACGTCGCCGCGCACGCGGATCGGCGCGTCGACCGAGATCGTCGCGGGCCGGATCCGCAGCGGCGGAAAGCCTTCGTTCTGCTCGTAGTCGATCTGCGCGCCGATCTGACGCAGCCCGTCGACGAGATCGCCGATCGGCCGCTCGTGCATGCGCGGCACGCCATGCACGCGATAGTCGCCGCCGTTGATCGCGAGCGCCGCCGTCAGCGGCCGCACGGCCGTGCCCGCATTGCCGAGGAACAGATCGGCCGTCTTCGCGGTAAACGCGCCGCGCGTGCCGGTGACGACGCACGTGTCGCCATCGCGCGCGAGCTTCACGCCGAGCTTGCCGAGCGCGTCGAGCATCACGCGCGTATCGTCGGAATCGAGCAGGTTCGTGATCGTCGTGTCGCCTTCGGCGAGCGCGGCGAGCAGCAGCACGCGGTTCGAGATGCTCTTCGAGCCGGGCAGGCGCACGGTGCCCGACGCACTGGAATACGGGCCGAGATCGAGATAGTCCATGGGAATCGTCCTGTTATTGCTTGTCCGCTTCGGCAGCGGGCTTGGCGCCGCGCTCCTGCCACGCACGGCGCGCCGCGCGCGAGCGCGTGAACACCGCTTCGAGCGCGGCCCCGTCGCCGGCGTCGATCGCCGCGCGCAACCGCGCGAGCACGCGCGTATAGCCGTCGAGCTCGTCGAGCAGCGCCGCGCGGTTCGCAATGCACACGTCGCGCCACATTTCGGGGCTCGACGCGGCGATTCGCGTGAAGTCGCGAAAACCGCCGGCCGCATACGAGAATTTCAGTTCGGCGTCCGCTTCGCCGAGAATCTGCTCGACGAGCGCGAACGACAGTACATGCGGCAGATGGCTCACCGACGCGAACACGCGATCGTGCTGCGCCGTGCTCATCGTGCGCACGTCGGCGCCCGTCGCGCGCCACATCGCGTCGATGCGCGCGACCGTCGCGGGCGCGTTCTCGGGCAGCGGGCACAGCACGACGTTGCGGCCGACATAGAGATCCGGCAGCGCGGCCTCGACGCCGCTCGATTCGCGTCCGGCGATCGGATGGCCCGGCACGAACCGCGCGATCCGCTCGCCGAGCGCGTCGCGCGCGGCCGCGACGACGTCCGACTTCGTGCTGCCGGCGTCGGTGACGATCGTCGCGGCGTCGAGCCACGGCGCGATGCGGCCGAGCAGCGGGCCCGTCTGCGCAACCGGCGCGGCCAGCAACACGAGATCCGCGCCGGCGAGCGCGTCGCGCAACTGCGCGTCGTCGTCGAGCGCCGCCGCGCGATCGATCACGCCGAGCGCCAGCGCGCGTTCGACCGAGGCGCGCGAGCGACCGACGCCGACGATCTCGCCCACGCCGCCCGGCGCACGTTCGCGCAGCGCGCGGGCCAGCGATCCGCCGATCAGGCCGACGCCGAAGATGACCAGTTTGTTGAATGCAAAGCCTGACACGACTAGAGCCAAGTTACGCGCACGGGCCGCAGCCGCGCACACGGAATTCCAGATCCCGGGCAACGGGCCCGCACCGCGCGATCGCTCGCGGATGCCGCCCGAACCCGCCTTCGCAGCGCCGTCCGGCCTGCGCTGCGCGCGCCCTCGCGACACGCGCGCCGCGTGCGGGACGCGGCCGCACGCTCAGCGCGCGCGCGCGGATACGAACCGAGTATCTTCAGGAACGCGGCCTTCTGGCCGAGCTCCGCGAGCGCGGCCACGACCGGCGCGTCGTCGCGGTGCCCCTCGATGTCGATATAGAAGTAGTACTCCCACGTGCCGACGCGCGCCGGACGCGACTCGAAACGCGTCATCGACACGCCGTGCCGCGCGAGCGGCTCGAGCAGCTTGAACACCGCGCCCGGTTCGTTCTTCACGGAAACGATCAGCGACGTCTGGTCGTATCCGGTCGGACCGGCCGGCTGCTTGCCGATGATCACGAACCGCGTGCGGTTGTGCGGATCGTCCTGGATCAGCGAGAACGCGATCTGCAGCCCGTAATGCGCGGCCGCGCGATCGCCCGCGATCGCCGCGACGGTCGGATCGGCCGCCGCCTGCCGCGCGGCTTCCGCGTTGCTCGCGACGGCCTGCCGCTCGAGATGCGGCGCGTTCGCCGCGAGCCATTGCTGGCACTGCGCGAGCGCCTGCGCGTGTGCGCACACGCGCTTCACGCCGTCGAGCGTACCGCTCTGCGTGAGCAGATTGTGGTGGATCGGCAGTGCGAGCTCGCCGCTGATGAGCAATTGCGTCTGCAGCAGCAGGTCGAGCGTGCGCGACACCGCGCCCTCGGTCGAATTCTCGACCGGCGCGATCCCGAACGATGCGGCGCCGGCCTCGACGGAGCGGAACACCTCGTCGATCGACGGACACGGCAGCCCCTCGATCGACTGGCCGAAATACTCGAACATCGCCTGTTCGCTATACGTGCCGACCGGCCCGAGAAACGCGACGTGGATCGTCTGCTCGAGCGCGCGGCTGGCGGCCATGATCTCGCGCCAGATCGCGCTGATATGCTCGCTCGCGAGCGGCCCGGCGCTCATGTCCTGCAGCCGCGCGATCACCTGCAGTTCGCGCTCCGGCCGGAACACCGGCGCGTTGAAATGCTTCTTGACCTCGCCCACCTCGAGCGCCACTGCGGCGCGCTGGTTCAGGAGCGTGATCAGCTGCGCGTCGATCGCGTCGATGCGGTCGCGCAGCGGTTTCAGGCGGGAATTCAGTTCGTCGTCCATGCGTTTTGCCGTGCTGTTTGAGCCGCGCGCCGCCGTCAGGCGCAGCGCTGCTCGAAGTCCTTCATGTACTCGACGAGCGCCTTCACGCCCTCGAGCGGCACCGCGTTGTAGATCGACGCCCGCATGCCGCCGACGGACTTGTGGCCCTTCAGCTGCAGCAGCCCGCGCGCCTTTGCGCCGGCAAGGAAGTCTTCGTTGCGCGATTCGTCGGCCAGGAAAAACGGCACGTTCATGCGCGAACGCACCGCCGGCTCGACCTTGTTCAGATAGAAGCTGCTCGCATCGATCGTGTCGTAGAGCAGCTTCGCCTTTTCGATGTTGCGCGCCTCGATCGCGCCGAGGCCGCCCTGCCGCTTCAGCCACTGGAACACGAGGCCCGCGATGTAGATCGCATAGGTGGGCGGCGTGTTGTACAGCGAGTTGTTCGCGGCGACGGTCTTCCATTCGAACGCCGACGGGCAGATCGACAGCGCGCGGTCGAGCAGATCCTCGCGCACGATCACGACCGTCACGCCGGCCATCCCGATGTTCTTCTGCGCGCCGCCGAACAACACGCCGTACTTCGCGACGTCCATCGGGCGCGACAGGATGTGCGACGACACGTCGGCGACGAGCGGCACGTCGCCGAGATCGGGAATCTCGAACGTCTCGACGCCGTCGATCGTCTCGTTCGTGCAGAGGTGCACGTAGGCCGGATCGTCCGACAGCTGCCATTCGGCGAACGCCGGCGCGCGCGTGAAGCCGGCGTCCGTCTTGCCGGTTGCCGCGAGATGCGGCGTGCAGTATTTCTTCGCCTCGTTGAAGGACTTCTGCGACCACGAGCCCGTCACGACGAAGTCGGCCGTCTTGCGCGAGCCGAGCAGGTTCATCGGCACGATCGCGTTCTCCGCGATGCCGCCGCCCTGCAGGAACAGCACGCGATGGCTCGCCGGCACGTCGAGCAGCTCGCGCAGGTCGGCGAGCGCCGCCTCGTGGATCGACATGAATTCCTTGCCGCGATGGCTCATCTCCATCACGCTCATGCCGCTGCCGTGCCAGTCGAGCATTTCGTCGGCGGCCTGCCGCAGCACTTCCTCGGGCAGCGCCGCGGGGCCGGCAGAGAAATTAAAGACGCGCATCGTGAAAAACCTCGGGAGGGACGCGACCGGCGGGCTTGCCGCCTGTCATGCAATGCCAATGAGCCGCGCCGGAAAAGAAATGGCCGCTTGCGCTCGCGCGCAAACGGCCATTATCGCACTGTCATCAGGCTCCCGCCAAACGCGGCCGATCGGCCGGCGGCGTGCCCGGACCGCTTACTTGCCCGGCTTGACGGCCGCGACTTCCTTGTCGGCCTGGGCGCGCGTCGCCTGGATCGCTTGCGGCATGTACTTCTGCATCAGGCCGTTGACCACGTCGCGACCGACCTGATCCTGAACCTGGATGAACTTGCGGCCCGTCGGGCTCTTGTAGAACGTCGTCAGATCCTTGATCTCCGACGTGCTGTAGTACTTCGCGTACGCGTCGTACTGAGCCGACATCGCGTCGCTCTGGAACTGCTGCGTACCGAACACCTTGCCTGCGCTGTCGACCAGCTTCGGCACCGCGTTCTTCTGCAGCGTCGGAACGGCAGCCTGCTTCTGCTTGTCGTTCAGCGTCTTGTTCTCGGACAGTGCGTCCGACAGGATCGCCGGCACGAGTTGCTTCGCCTGCATCTCGGCGCTGTTGCCGATGGCCGACACGAGCTTCGGCGCGTCGATCGCGTCGAGCAGGTCCTTGATCGCCGCCTTCTTGTCGGCGTCGATCGGCGCAGCTGCCGCGGGTGCAGCCGGTGCGGAATTCGACAGCGCTTGCGCCATCGCGAACGTCGGCACCAGTGCAGCCAGCAGGACCAGTTGCTTGAATTGCTTTTGCATCATCACTCCCTCTTGGAAATATGAATGTTTTCTCGCCGATCGCAGCGTGCTGCGCTCACCCACTTGCGCGGCACGCGTGCGGCGGCCCGAGAGTCTCATCCGTTCAGGCCTCGCCGTCCGACGCCTCGTCGGCTTCGCCGTCACCGTCCTCGGCCTCGGCGATCTGCTGCAGGCCAGAGAGCTTCGTACCCTCATCGAGACTGATGAGTGTAACACCTTGCGTCGCGCGTCCCATCTCGCGGATCTCCGACACACGCGTGCGGATCAGCACGCCGGCCGTCGTGATCAGCATGATCTGGTCTTCGGCGTCGACGAGCGTCGCCGCGACGACCTTGCCGTTACGCTCGGACGTCTGGATCGCGATCATACCCTTCGTGCCGCGGCCGTGGCGCGTGTATTCGGTGATCGGCGTGCGCTTGCCGAAGCCGTTCTCGGTCGCGGTGAGCACCGACTGGTCTTCGCTGCCGGCCACCAGCAGCGCGATGACCTGCTGCCCTTCGTCGAGCTGCATGCCGCGCACGCCGCGCGCCTCGCGCCCCA
This sequence comes from Burkholderia sp. HMSC10F09, assembly GCF_001806955.1. Taxonomy (NCBI): domain Bacteria; kingdom Pseudomonadati; phylum Pseudomonadota; class Betaproteobacteria; order Burkholderiales; family Burkholderiaceae; genus Burkholderia; species Burkholderia sp. HMSC10F09. The sequence goes on along the minus strand of NZ_KV786501.1, from coordinate 19,510 downwards.
TCGGCCGCACGTCGTTCTCGTCGAAGCGCACGGCCTTGCCGGCGTCGGAGAACAGCATCACGTCGTGCGCACCGTCGGTGATCGACGCGCCGATCAGGTAGTCGCCCTCGTCGAGGCCGACCGCGATGATGCCCTTCTTCATCGGACGGCTGAATGCCTCGAGCGGCGTCTTCTTCACGGTGCCGAGCGACGTCGCCATGAACACGAACTTGTCGGCCGAGAATTCCTTCACCGGCAGCACGACGTTGATCTTCTCGCCATCCTGCAGCGGGAACATGTTGACGATCGGACGGCCGCGCGAGTTGCGCGAGCCCTGCGGCACCTCGTAGACCTTGATCCAGTACACGCGGCCGCGGTTCGAGAAGCAGAGCATGTAATCGTGCGTGTTCGCGATGAACAGCGTCTCGATCCAGTCGTCTTCCTTCATCTGCGTCGCCTGCTTGCCGCGACCGCCGCGCTTCTGCGCGCGGTATTCGGACAGCGGCTGCGACTTCACGTAGCCCGCGTGCGACATCGTGACGACCATGTCCTGCGGCGTGATCAGATCCTCGGTGTTGAGCTCGGTCGCGTTCAGCTCGATCTTCGAGCGGCGCGCGTCGCCGAACTCGGCCTTCACCGTGGTCAGCTCTTCGCCGATCATCGTCGTGATCCGCTCCGGACGCGCGAGGATGTCGAGCAGATCGGAGATCTGCGCCATCACGTCGCGATACTCGCCGATGATCTTGTCCTGCTCGAGGCCCGTCAGGCGCTGCAGACGCATCTGCAGAATTTCCTGCGCCTGCGTGTCGGACAGCTTGTAGAGCCCGTCGCCCTGCATCCCGAACGCCGGGTTCAGCCCTTCCGGCCGATACGCCGCGCGGCCGCCGGCCGCCGCGTTCTCGGCTTCGGCGCGCGTGAGCATCTCGCGCACGAGCGACGAATCCCACGCCTTCGCCATCAGTTCCTGCTTCGCGATCGGCGGCGTCGGCGCGGCCTTGATGATCGCGATGAATTCGTCGATGTTCGCGAGCGCGACCGCGAGACCTTCGAGCACGTGGCCGCGTTCGCGCGCCTTGCGCAGTTCGTAGACCGTGCGGCGCGTCAGCACTTCGCGGCGGTGCGACAGGAAGCACTGAAGGATTTCCTTCAGGTTCAGCAGCTTCGGCTGGCCGTCGACGAGCGCGACCATGTTCATGCCGAACGTGTCCTGCAGCTGCGTCGCCTTGTAGAGGTTGTTCAGCACCACTTCCGGCACTTCGCCGCGCTTGAGCTCGATCACGACGCGCATGCCGCTCTTGTCGGACTCGTCGCGGATGTCGGAGATGCCCTCGAGCTTCTTCTCGTTGACGAGCTCGGCGATGCGCTCGAGCAGCGAGCGCTTGTTGACCTGGTACGGCAGCTCGTCGACGATGATCGCCATGCGCTGGCCGCGGTCGATCTCCTCGAAGTGCGTGGCCGCGCGCATCACGACGCGGCCGCGCCCGGTGCGGTACCCGTCGCGCACGCCGGCGACGCCGTAGATGATGCCGGCCGTCGGGAAATCCGGCGCGGGGATGATCTCGATCAGCTCGTCGATCGTCGCGTCGGGATTGTTCAGCAGATGCTGGCACGCATCGACGACTTCGTTCAGGTTGTGCGGCGGAATGTTGGTCGCCATGCCGACCGCGATGCCCGACGAACCGTTGATCAGCAGGTTCGGGATCCGCGCGGGCAGGATCAGCGGCTGCATTTCGCTGCCGTCGTAGTTCGGGCCGAAGTCGACCGTTTCCTTGTCGATGTCGGCAAGCAGCTCGTGACCGATCTTCGCCATGCGAATTTCGGTGTAACGCATCGCGGCGGCGTTGTCGCCGTCGATCGAGCCGAAGTTGCCTTGCCCGTCGACCAGCATGTAGCGCAGCGAGAAGTCCTGCGCCATCCGCACGATCGTTTCGTAGACCGCGCTGTCGCCGTGCGGGTGGTATTTACCGATCACGTCGCCGACGATACGCGCCGACTTCTTGTAGGCCCGGTTCCAGTCGTTGTTCAGTTCGTGCATCGCGAACAGTACGCGCCGGTGCACGGGTTTCAGGCCATCGCGGACATCCGGGAGGGCACGTCCGACGATCACGCTCATCGCGTAATCGAGATACGAACGGCGCATTTCCTCCTCGAGGGAGGTGGGCAGGGTCTCTTTGGCGAATTGATCCATGTATCCGTATCTTTTCGGAGCGAAGACGGGAACGCCTTTCGCGTGAGCGATGCATGCGCAACGCAACGCGAGATTCTAACATGCGCCCAACAGCCGCCAATTCGCCGCCCCTCTATATATAAATAGCGGAAATTTGCGCGGCGGCCGCCGCGCGCCCGGCCGGCGCACCGCACGGTCGTGCGGCGATCTGTCGCGCCGTCACCCGCGCCGGTAAACGACCTTCGCGTCCCGCGCAATTTTGCGGGTACGCCCTTGACAATTCCTGAAACTTACGGCAGGCCGGTGTTGCGCATGCACCACAATCGCGGAGGCGATCTTGGGGTGGGGAGGATTTTTTTTCGTAGGAAGGGAACGATATGGCAAAATGCCAACGCACTGAAAGTTAGACGCTGCTCGAAGTCTACACAGAGCGGTGCCGCGTTTTTTGTGCCGCACCAATGTTATACTTCGAGCAATGTATGACTTGTCACCGTCAACAGGCTCGCAGTAAACCTGCGGTAATCTCAATTTCGAGAGGAGAAATATGAATAAACTTTCAAAGCTCGCGTTCATTGCAGCTACCGCAGTTATGGCTGCATCCGCTTCGGCACAGTCGGTGCCGGCGTCGCGTCAAGCCGTCAATGACAACTGGGTGAACGGCACGGGCGAATGGGTGTGGATGAACGGCACGAACGAGCTCTGCTGGCGTGACGCGTTCTGGACGCCGGCCACCGCCAACGCGAAGTGCGACGGCGCACTGGTCGCCCAGGCACCGCAGCCGCCGGTCGCTCCGGTCGCTCCGGCCATCACGAGCCAGAAGATCACGTATCAAGCCGACGCACTGTTCGACTTCGACAAGGCGACGCTCAAGCCGCTGGGCAAGCAGAAGCTCGACGAACTGGCTTCGAAGATCCAGGGCATGAACACGGAAGTGGTCGTCGCAACGGGCTACACCGACCGCATCGGTTCGGACAAGTACAACGACCGTCTGTCGCTGCGCCGTGCGCAAGCCGTCAAGTCGTACCTGGTCAGCAAGGGTGTCCCGGCCAACAAGATCTACACGGAAGGCAAGGGCAAGCGCAACCCGGTCACGACGGGCTGCAACCAGAAGAACCGCAAGCAACTGATCGCCTGCCTCGCACCGGATCGCCGCGTGGAAGTGGAAGTGGTCGGTACGCAAGAAGTGCAGAAGACGACCGTTCCGGCGCAGTAAGCCGCGGTTTTCGACTGCTTCAAAGCCCCGCTCCGGCGGGGCTTTTTCATTGACGCCCGTCCGGGCGCTCGCCGGTTCGCCGCTCGCCCGCATCTTATATACTCGGGACTGACGAACCGAAGCACCGCCCTCCTCCCGTATCCCGTTTGCCGACATGACCAACGCCGATCCGCACGAACTCCAGAAATTCAGCGACCTCGCCCATCGGTGGTGGGATCCGAATGCCGAATTCAAGCCGCTGCACGACCTGAACCCGGTCCGGCTCGCCTGGATCGATTCGCATGCGCATCTCGCCGGCAAGCGCGCGCTCGACGTGGGCTGCGGCGGCGGCATCCTGTCCGAATCGATGGCCGGCCTCGGCGCGCAGGTGAAAGGCATCGACCTGTCGACCGAAGCGCTCGGCGTGGCCGATCTGCACAGCCTCGAGAGCGGAATCACCGTCGACTATGAAGCGATCGCGGCCGAAGCGATCGCGGCGCGCGAGCCCGGTACCTACGACGTCGTCACCTGCATGGAAATGCTCGAGCACGTGCCGTCGCCGGCCGACATCGTCGCCGCATGCGCGACGCTCGTGAAGCCGGGCGGCTGGGTGTTCTTCTCGACGCTGAACCGCAACCTGAAGTCGTACCTGTTCGCCGTGATCGGCGCCGAATACATCGCGCAGATGCTGCCGAAGGGCACGCACGACTACGCGCGCTTCATCCGGCCGTCAGAACTCGCGGGCTTCGTGCGCGCGACCGATCTCCACATCGTCGAGATCAAGGGCATCACGTATCACCCGCTCGGCAAGCGCTTCGCGCTGTCGAACGACACCGACATCAACTACCTGGTCGCGTGCCGCCGCGCCGCGTAACCTGCCGACCCGCATGACGACTCCCCTTTCGCCCGCGCGGGACGTGCTCGACGCACCGCGCCTGCAGCACTGCGAAGCCGTGCTGTTCGACCTCGACGGCACGCTCGCCGATACGGCGCCCGATCTCGCGGCGGCCGTCAACAAGATGCAGCGCGCGCGCGGCCTGCCGGAAACGCCGCTCGACGCGCTGCGGCGCCTCGCGTCCGCGGGCGCGCGCGGCCTCCTCGGCGGCGCGTTCGGCATCACGCCCGAGACGCCCGGCTACGATGCGATGCGCGACGAGTTCCTCGCAAACTACGCCGCCGATATTTGCGTTCAGACGACGCTGTTCCCCGGCATTGCCGAGGTGCTCGACGAACTCGAAGCGCGCGGCGTGCGTTGGGGGATCGTCACGAACAAGGCGATGCGGCTGACCGCGCCGCTCGTCGAATTGCTGGGCCTCGCGTCGCGCGCGGCCTGCGTGGTGGGGGGCGACACGACGCCGCACTCGAAGCCGCATCCCGCTCCGCTGCTGCACGCGGCCGGCCTGCTCGCACTGGCGCCGGACCGCATCGTCTACGTCGGCGACGACCTGCGCGACATTCAGGCGGGCTACGCAGCCGGGATGGCGACGGTCGCGGCCGCGTACGGCTACTGCGGCGACGGCGCCGCGCCGGGCGACTGGCGTGCGCAGCACCTCGTCGGCACGACCGGCGAGCTGCGCGATCTGCTGCGCGATGTTGCGCTATAATGATCAATCTTATCCGCGGGGGCGACCTGGTTTCGACAGGGGTTGTGAAGCGGCTAGGGCATGTCGAGGACCCGTCACCTCGTTAATCAATGGGAAAAACGTAACTGCAAACGACGATACGTTCGCACTGGCAGCCTAAGGGCCGCCGTCCTCTGCCTAGTTCACTGACGGGCTAGCGTCGCAAGACCGGTAGCAATACCGCCAGAGGTCATATACGTCAGTTAAGCCTTGCCGGCGTCGCGACGGCCGGGTCGAAAACTTAGCGAATCGCCGTAGCGCAGCGTGTTCGTCCGCGTCGCTGCGGTTAAATCAAAAGACTGAACTAAACATGTAGAACTAGTCGTAGAGCGCTTCTGGACGCGGGTTCGATTCCCGCCGCCTCCACCACATTCAGCGTCACGCGCAACAACCCCGCACGACATCGCGTCTGCGGGGTTTTTTGTTGCCGACGCGGCCCGCGCATCCGCCTCCGAAATAGCGCCCGGCCCTCCTCGAGCCAGCCGCCTGCCGCCGGCATCCCGGCAGCAGGAGGTGACGCACGTGGGCCGGCGCCTGTATCTGCGTAGGTGCCGGCGGACGCGGCGCCGCCTTGCGGACGCGGCTCATCGCCGCACCCCATACCGGCCGCATCGCGCACTACGCTGATTAGCTGCCGCGATACAGCGACTTCATTTCCTCGTCGCTCGCCGGGCGCACGATCGCGCGCGAACCGGACGCCGATGCGCCTTGCGCCTGCGCGCCATAACCGCTGGTATCCGCGCCTTGCGATTGCGCCAGCGCAGCGCGCTGCTGTTCCGCAACGCGGGCCGTCGCCGCCTGAATGGCTTCCGGGTAATGCGGATCTTCGCCGCGCGCCGAGTTGTAGCCGGCCTGCTGCAGTTGAATCAATTCTGCGCGCACCTGCTCGCGCGTGATCGTCGAGCCCGGCTGCGCGAACGACACGACCGGCGCAACGACGGCTGCGGCAACGACAACGGCTTGAACGAGCGACTTCATGATGACCTACCTCCAGATTTGTCCGATTTCGCGATGAACACCTCGCTCATCGCTGACAGTCCGAAGTTTATGTAGGCGAATGCTTAAGAATAAGGCAGGTTTCAGGAACACATCCTTCCTGAATTCGGGTTAACCCGAATCTGAAGCCGACGTACCGCCCGAAACGTATGAGCCCCGCGCAACACCGTGGCTGCGCGGGGCTCGTCTGCCTGTCTGCGGAATCGGGCGTCGACGCACGCGCGACGCCGCGATCAGCGTGTCACTGACTGTCCATCGGGCACTTCAGGTTGCAGCCGTTCGGATCGCCCATGTCGCCCTTGCGGCGCAATGCCGACTTCTTGCCGCTCTGATATTTCCTGGACGGCTCCGATGCCGCGAACGGCATCTGCGGATGCTCGTTCAGACGAAACTGGTCGCTGAGGATGCCGCCCGGCACGCCCGGCGAATTCTGCGCGAGTGCGAGCGGCGAAACGGCGATCAGGAACCCCGCGGTCAACGCTGCCGCGGAGAGGGAAACGGAAAGTTTCATGGCGGGAATGACGCCTGAACGGCGTGCTTGTTGGAACGTTGGTCAAGCGGCAAGCGTAGCGCAATTCCCCCACTGCTGCAGCGCGACCCGGCGGCCCGCGTGTTACCGCGCATTGCCGCCCTCCGCGGCTGCAAGGTCGTCGCCCGCGAGCCCGGCTGCGACGTCGACCAGCGTCCCGCAGGCGGCCGGATCGTAACCGTCGAGATCGCCGACGCGCTCGATGAAGCGCGCATCGCGCAACAGCCCGAGCACGCCTGCGAGCGGCCGCGCGTCGAGCCGTGCACGCTCGCAGGCGAAGTAATAGTCTTCGTCGACGACCGGAATGAAGTCGAGCCCGAAATGATGGGCCGCCGGCTCGACGCCGAAACCGAGATCGGCCATCCCGCTCGCGACGAACGCGGCGATCGCCGAATGTGTGAGCTCGGCCGACGCATAGCCGTTGATGCGCGCCGGATCGATGCCGATCGCGCTCAGCGCGAGTTCGAGCAGCATGCGCGTGCCCGAGCCGGGCTGGCGGTTCACGAACCGGATGTCGTCGCGCGCGAGATCCGCGAGCCCCTTCACGTGCTTGGGATTGCCGCGCGGCACGAACAGCCCTTGCTGACGGCGCGTCAGATGAATCAGCACATGGCGGCCGTCGTCGAGCCAGGGCCGGTAGATCTGCGCGCACTGCGCGCGAAACGCGCCGCGCGGCAGATGAAAGCCGGCCAGTTCGCACTCGCCGCGCGCAAGCGCCCGCACGGCCTCGACGCTTTCCCGATACTTGATGTCGACGGCCGCCTGCGCATCGACGAGCGCCGACACGAGCGTCGCGACCGCATAGCCGTGCGACGCGTGAATCCGTACGGCGCCGTCGCGTTGCGCGAGCCGCCGGTTCAGATCGCTCGCCACTTCGGCCGCGAGCGCGCGCAGGTTGCCGTCGAGGCGGCTGCGCGCGAGGCGCTGTGCGTCGACGATCGCCTGCCCCAGTTCGGACAGCGTCGAACCCTTACCGCGCGCGGTTTCGATCAGCTCGCCGCCGACGCAGGCCTCGAGCGCACGAAGCATCCCCCACGCATGACGGTACGACAGCCCTTTCGCTTGCGCGGCCTGCGCGATGCTGCCCGTTTCGGCGACCAATTCGAGCAGCGGCGCGACCTCCGAGAGGCTCGCGGTGCGCCCTTCCGTGTCGCGCACGGTCAGATACGCGTCGCATTCGATTCGAATCAATTATGTACTCCGATTTCCTATTGCGACGTCGAAAGCTTCCGCTTATCGTTGACCAAAATCAATCAGAACGAAGTCGCCATGCGGACTATATGAAGTTCAGTCGCATATGAGACTTTGGAGGAGCATAACCGATGTCCCCGAATTCCCACGCGCCCGAGGCGCTGGTCGAGCGCCATGCGCGCGCCGGCCGGTCGCTCGTCGCGATTCTGCACGCCATCCAGGACGAGGTGGGCTATGTGCCGCCGGGCTGCGTCGCGCCGCTCGCGAAGGCGCTGAACCTGTCGCGTGCCGAAGTGCATGGCGTGCTGACCTATTACCACCACTTCCGCACTGCGCCGCCCGCGCGCGTGACGATCCAGATGTGCCGCGCCGAAGCGTGCCGCAGCATGGGTTGCGAAGCGCTCGCCGAGCATGCGCAAACGCGTACCGGCTGCCGCTTCGATGCCGCGCACGACGACGCGGCGCACGCCTCGGCGCCGCCCGCCGTCGCGCTCGAATCGGTGTACTGCCTCGGCCTGTGCGCGCAGTCGCCGTCGATGACGGTCAACGGCGTACTGCACGCGAAGGTCACACCGGAAAAATTCGATGCGCTGCTCGCCGACGCGGTCGCGCACGCCGGGGAGGCCGCATGACGACCCGTATCTACGTCCCGCGCGATTCGTCCGCGCTCGCACTCGGCGCCGACGCGCTCGCCGCCGCGATCGTCGCCGAGGCCGAACGGCGCGGCGCCGCGATCGAACTCGTTCGCAACGGCTCGCGCGGGCTGCTGTGGCTCGAACCGCTCGTCGAAGTCGGCACCGCGGCCGGCCGCGTCGGCTATGCGAACCTGACGGCCGCCGACGTCCCCGCGCTGTTCGACGCCGGCTGGCTCGAAGGCGGTGCGCATCCGAGCGGCGTCGGCCTCGTCGACGCGCTGCCGTATCTCGCGCGCCAGCAGCGCCTGACCTTCGCGCGCATCGGCATCACCGATCCGCTGTCGATCGACGACTATCTGAAATACGATGGCCTCGTCGGCCTGAAGAACGCGCTCGCGCTCGACGGCGACGCCGCATGCGAGACGCTGATCGAGTCGGGCCTGCGCGGCCGCGGCGGCGCGGCGTTCCCCGCCGGCATCAAATGGCGCACGGTGCGCCAGGCGAGCGCGAAACAGAAATACGTCGTCTGCAACGCAGACGAAGGCGACTCGGGCACGTTCTCCGACCGCCTGCTCATGGAATGCGATCCGTACTGCTTGATCGAAGGGATGATCATCGCCGGCGTCGCGACGGGCGCGACGGTCGGCTACATCTACGTGCGCAGCGAATACCCGCACGCGATCGCGACGCTCGAAGCGGCGATCGCGCGCGCCCGCGAAGCCGGCTGGCTCGGCGAGCACGTGCTCGGCTCCGCGCACGCGTTCGAACTCCACGTCGCGAAGGGCGCGGGCTCGTACGTGTGCGGCGAGGAAACGGCACTGCTCGAATCGCTCGAGGGCAAGCGCGGCGTCGTGCGTGCGAAGCCGCCCCTGCCCGCGCTCGCGGGCCTGTTCGGCCAGCCCACCGTCATCAACAACGTGATCACGCTCGCCACCGCGCCCGTGATCTTCGCGCGCGGCGCGGCGTTCTATCGCGATTACGGGATGGGCCGTTCGCGCGGCACGCTGCCGTTCCAGCTCGCCGGCAACATCCGCTACGGCGGCCTAGTCGAACTCGCGTTCGGCGTCACGCTGCGCGAGCTGCTGTTCGACTTCGGTGGCGGCACCGCGACCGGCCGCCCCGCGCGCGCCGCGCAGGTCGGCGGCCCGCTCGGCACCTACCTGCCCGAGCATCAGTGGGACGTGCCGCTCGACTACGAGGCGTATACGGCGATCGGCGCGGTCGTCGGTCACGGCGGCATCGTGCTGCACGACGACACGTCGAATCTCGCGGAACTCGCCGAGTATGCGATGAAGTTCTGCGCGATCGAATCGTGCGGCAAGTGCACGCCGTGCCGGATCGGCTCGACGCGCGGCGTCGAGACGATCGCGCGCATCCGCGGCGGCGACACGTCCGAACGGCAGATCACGCTGCTGCGCGACCTGTGCGACACGATGCTCGCCGGCTCGCTGTGCGCGATGGGCGGGATGACGCCGTATCCGGTGCTGTCCGCGCTCGACCATTTCCCCGAAGATTTCGGGCTCGCCGCCGGCACGAATGCCGCGTCGAAGCCCGTCAAGGCTGCGGCCTGAGCCAAAAGGAGCCCTGCATGTCCCTCGACACGAACAACGTCCGCCAAGGCGGCTGCGGCTCGGGCCAATGCGCGTGCATGAGCGCCGCTCAGGCGCGCACGCGCGATCCGCTCGACGAGACCGATTACGGCACGCCGCAGCGCTATGCGGACACCGACGTCACGCTCGAAATCGACGGCCAGCCGGTCACGGTGCCGGCCGGCACGTCGGTGATGCGCGCCGCGATCGAAGCCGGCATCAACGTGCCGAAGCTCTGCGCGACCGATTCGCTGGAGCCGTTCGGCTCGTGCCGCCTCTGCCTCGTCGAGATCGAAGGCCGGCGCGGCTATCCGGCGTCGTGCACGACGCCCGCCGAAGCGGGCATGAAGGTACGCACGCAGTCGGACCGGCTGCAGGCACTGCGCCGCAACGTGATGGAGCTGTACATCTCCGATCACCCGCTGGACTGCCTCACCTGCCCGGCCAACGGCGACTGCGAACTGCAGGACATGGCGGGCGTCGTCGGGCTGCGCGAGGTGCGCTACGGCTTCGACGGCGCGAATCATCTGCACGATCGCAAGGACGAATCGAATCCGTATTTCACGTACGACCCGTCAAAGTGCATCGTCTGCAACCGCTGCGTGCGCGCGTGCGAGGAAACGCAGGGCACGTTCGCGCTGACGATCGCCGCGCGCGGCTTCGAGTCGCGCGTCGCGGCCGGTGAAAGCGAGCCGTTCATGGAGTCGGAATGCGTATCGTGCGGCGCATGCGTCGCCGCATGTCCGACCGCGACGCTGCAGGAAAAGACCGTCGTCCAGCTCGGCCAGGCCGAGCATTCGGTGATCACGACCTGCGCGTACTGCGGCGTCGGCTGCTCGTTCAAGGCCGAGATGAAGGGCACGCAGGTCGTGCGGATGACGCCGCACAAGAACGGCCTCGCGAACGAAGGGCATGCGTGCGTGAAGGGACGTTTCGCGTGGGGCTACGCGACGCACAAGGACCGCATCACGAAGCCGATGATCCGCGAGAAGATCACCGACCCGTGGCGCGAAGTGAGCTGGGACGAAGCGCTCACGTATGCGGCGACGCAATTCCGCAAGCTGCAGCAGAAATACGGTCGCGATTCGATCGGCGGCATCACGTCGTCGCGCTGCACGAACGAGGAAACCTATCTCGTGCAGAAGCTCGTGCGCGCCGCGTTCGGCAACAACAACGTCGACACCTGCGCGCGCGTGTGCCACTCGCCGACCGGCTACGGGCTGAAGACGACGCTCGGTGAATCGGCCGGCACACAGACCTTCGCCTCGATCGGCAAGGCCGACGTGATCGTCGTGATGGGCGCGAACCCGACCGACGGCCACCCGGTGTTCGGCTCGCGGCTCAAGCGCCGCGTGCGCGAAGGCGCGAAGCTGATCGTCATCGATCCGCGCCGCATCGACGTCGTCGACGGCCCGCACGTGAAGGCCGCCCATCACCTGCAGCTGCGCCCCGGCACGAACGTCGCGATCGTCAACGCGCTCGCGCACGTGATCGTGACGGAAGGACTCGTCGACGAATCGTTCGTCGCCGAGCGCTGCGAAACGCGCGCGTTCGAGCAGTGGCGCGATTTCGTCGCGCGCGCCGAGAACTCGCCCGAAGCGACCGCGGACGTGACGGGCGTGCCGGCCGAACTGGTCCGCGCAGCCGCGCGGCTGTACGCGACCGGCGGCAATGCGGCGATCTACTACGGGCTTGGCGTGACCGAGCACGCGCAAGGCTCGACGACGGTGATGGGCATCGCGAACCTCGCGATGGCGACCGGCAACGTCGGCCGCGAAGGCGTCGGCGTGAATCCGCTGCGCGGCCAGAACAACGTGCAGGGCTCCTGCGACATGGGTTCGTTCCCGCACGAACTGCCCGGCTATCGGCATATCGGCGATACGACGGTGCGCACGCAATTCGAGCAGGCATGGGGCGCGACGCTGCAGCCGGAACCGGGGCTGCGCATTCCGAACATGTTCGACGCGGCGCTCGACGGCAGCTTCAAGGGGCTCTACTGCCAGGGCGAGGACATCGTTCAGTCCGATCCGAACACGCAGCACGTCGCGGCCGCGCTGTCCGCCATGGAATGCATCGTCGTGCAGGACATCTTCCTCAACGAGACCGCGAAGTATGCGCACGTGCTGCTGCCGGGCTCGACGTTCCTCGAGAAGGACGGCACGTTCACGAACGCCGAACGCCGGATCTCGCGCGTGCGCAAGGTGATGCCGCCGCTCGCGGGCTATGCGGACTGGGAAGTCACGCTGATGCTGTCGCGCGCGCTCGGCTACGAGATGCACTACGCGCATCCGTCGGAGATCATGGACGAGATCGCGCGGCTCACGCCGACGTTCGCCGGCGTGAGCTACGAGAAGCTCGACGCGCTCGGCAGCATCCAGTGGCCATGCAACGAGGACGCGCCGGAAGGCACGCCGACGATGCACGTCGACGCATTCGTGCGCGGCAAGGGCCGCTTCGTGATCACGCAGTTCATTCCGTCGCCGGAAAAGGTCACGCAACGCTATCCGCTGATCCTGACGACCGGGCGCATCCTGTCGCAATACAACGTCGGCGCGCAGACGCGCCGCACCGAGAACGTGCGCTGGCATGAGGAGGATCGTCTCGAGATCCATCCGCACGACGCGCAGGATCGCGGGATCCGCACCGGCGACTGGGTCGGCATCGAGTCGCGCGCGGGCCAGACGGTGCTGCGCGCGCTCGTGACCGACCGCATGCAGCCCGGTGTCGTCTATACGACGTTCCACTTCCCCGAATCGGGCGCGAACGTGATCACGACGGAGAGTTCCGACTGGGCGACGAACTGCCCCGAATACAAGGTCACGGCCGTCCAGGTGATGCCGGTCGCGCAGCCGTCCGACTGGCAGCGCGCGTATGCACGCTTCAACGCCGAACAGCTCGCGCTGCTCGAGCAGCGAACCGGTGCTCCCGCCGCCGCGACGGCAGGCAAGTGAGGAATCGATGGACAGCACACACCTGATCGACATGGCGAACCAGATCGGCGCCTTCTTCGAATCGATGCCCGATCACGAGGAAGCGCTGACCGGCATCGCCGAGCATATCCGGCGCTTCTGGGAACCGCGCATGCGCCGCGCGTTGCTCGCTTCGCTCGACGATCCGTCCAGCGAAGCGGCGCGGCGCGCCTCGCCGATCGTGATCGAGGCGGTAGCCACGCACCGCGCTTCGCTCGTGCCGGCCGCTGCAACGGCCTGAGCGCGCTAGGCAGACGGTGAAGGAACGCCCGCGAACCAGGTTTCGCAGTGTCGCAGCAGCGCGTTCGCGTCGCTCGATGCGCGGCCGCGTGCGGCGATGTAGCCGTCCGGCCGCAACAGGTAGAACGCCGGACGCGAGCGGCCGTACGCCTGGACCAGCGTGTCCGCGCCGTCGCCTTCGACATCGGTCACGCGCCAAGCGCGCACCGCGCCCGGCATGATCCGTTCGAGGCGCTGGATCAGCGCTTGTGCGTCGGCCGCCAGCGGCGACACGTCGTCGAGGCCGGTGCTCGGGGGCGCCTCGAGCAGCAGCAACGTGAAGCTCGCCGGGTCGTGCACGTCGTATAGCCGCGCGGTGCCGGGCGCCTGACCGAGCGGCCCGTCGATCACATGCAGCAACGCATCGGGCGCGCGTTCGCCCGCGCGCGGGCCGCCGTCGAGCACGCGTTCGAGCGTGAGCGGACTCTTCCGGTACTGAACGCCGAGTTCGCTGACACTACGCCGAACCGCATCGCGCAGCGGCCCGAGCGACACCAGCAGCGGCACCAGGTGATCGCGCAGCAGCTTCATCGCGCCATGATCGGCTTCGACGATCTGCGTGACCAGACTCGTCTGGCGCAGCACGTCGCGCTCGATCGGATGACGCTCGGTGTGGTAAGTGTCGAGCAGCCGGTCGGGCGCCCCGCCCGCGAGTACGCGCGCGAGCTTCCAGCCGAGGTTGAACGCCTCCTGCACGCCCGTGTTCATTCCCTGCGCACCGGCCGGGCTGTGGATGTGCGCGGCGTCGCCCGCAAAGAACACGCGGCCGTGCCGCAGCCGCTCGACCATGCGGCTGTGCAGCCGAAAATACGACGACCATGCGAGATCGCTCGGCGCGATCGACGCGCCGATGCGCGCCCGCACGACCGCTTCGCAGTCGGCCAGCGACGGCGGCGGCGAGTCGGGCGACACATCGCCGACAGGCGGACGGTCGGCGACGAGCCGATAGCGGCCGCTACCGAGCGGAAACAGCCCGGCGATGCCGTCGGGCGTCGTGAATAGGTGGATCTCGTCTTCCGGCCAGTCGGGAATCGCCGCGAAATCGGCCAGCAGAAACGTCTGTTCGAACGCGCGGCCCGCGAAGCCGATGCCGAGCAGATGCCGCACCGTGCTGTGCGCGCCGTCGGCCGCGATCAGATACGACGGCGAGAACCGCTCGTCGCGGCCGCCGGCATCGCGCAGCGTCACGTCGAGCGACGCGCCGCCCGCATCGCATTCGACGAGCGTCACGCCGCGCTCGATCGTTACGCCGAGCTCGGCGAGATGCTCGGCCAGCAGCCGCTCGGTGACGCTCTGGTCGAGCAGCAGCAGATAGGGATAGCGCGTTTGCAGCGGATCGAAATCGAGCCGCGCGATCACGCGGCCGTCGGCGTGCAGCGCCGCCGCGTGCGCGCGATGCCCAAGCGCGAGAAACGGTTCGACGGCGCGGTGCTGCTCCAGCAGTTCGAGCGTGCGCGCCTGGATGCCGATGGCGCGCGAATACGGCGCCGGCGCCGCGAGCTTGTCGATCACGCGCACCGGGACGCGGGCACGCGCGAGGCTCATCGCCGCAGCCAGGCCCGTAGGCCCGGCGCCGACGATCAGCACTGGCGGGATGTCGAGCAGGGTGTCAGCCATGAGTTCCTCGATCGGACACGACGCTGCCAGTCTACGCCGCTCCGCGTGACGGGGCCATATGCCGAACGGCCGAGCGGCGGCGTGCCTGCGCGCTGTGGGAAAATACGCGCTTTCCGCCAGTTTTCGCGTCATGGATTCCGCATTCGACCGAGCGTACGCCGCGCATCGCGCCGGCCGCCTCGACGAGGCCGAGCACGGCTACCGCACCGCCCTCGCCGACAATCCCGCCGACGCCGACGCACTCCACCTGTTCGGCGTGCTGCGGCATCAGCAGGGGCAGCATGCCGAAGCGGCCGATCTCGTCGGCCGCGCGGTCGCGCTGCGCCCGGGCGATGCCGCGCTGCAGCTGAACCTCGGCAATGCGCTGAAGGCGCTCGGCCGGCTCGACGAAGCGATCGAGCGGTTCCGCAACGCCCTCACGCTCGCGCCCGAATTTCCGCTCGCGCATTACAACCTCGGCAACGCCTATGCGGCGCTGCAGCGTCACGAAGACGCGGTCGACGCGTTTCGCCGCGCGCTGCGGCTCACGCCGGACGACGCGTCGATCCACAACAACCTCGGCAACGCGCTGAATGCGCTCGGCCGTCACGACGATGCGCTTGCCGCGTTCCGCCGCGCGCTGGAGCTGCGTCCGGGCCACGCGGGCGCGCACAACAATCTCGCGATGGCGCTGAACGCGATGGGCCGCGCGGACGAAGCGATCGCGCATTTCCAGGCCGCGATCGCCGCGCAGCCGCGCTTCGTCGCCGCGCACTTCAATCTCGGCAACACGCTCGACGCGGTGGGCCGCCATGCGGAAGCCGCGGCCGCGTTCGAGGCGGCGCTCGCGCTGCATCCGCCGTTTCCGCTCGCGCTGTTCGGTCTCGCGAACGCGCTCAGCGCGCAATCGCGTCACCGCGACGCGCTGCCGTATTACGAGCGCGCGGTCGGCCTCGACCCGTCGTTCGCGCTCGCCTGGCTCAATCTCGGCAATGCGCATCACGCGCTCGGCGCACACGAGCGCGCACTGCGCGCGTTCGATCAGGCGCTGCGCGTCGCGCCCGACCTCACGCTCGCGCAACTGCACCGCGCCGTCACGCTGCTGACGCTCGGCGACTTCACGCGCGGGCTGCCCGCCTACGAAGCGCGTCACGACACGCCGGGCGCGACGCCGCTCGGCGGGCTGCCGCGCTGGCAAGGCGAGCCGATCGCGTCGCGCACGCTGCTGATTCGCGCGGAACAGGGGTTCGGCGATACGCTGCAATTCGTCCGCTTCGTGCCGCTCGCGCGCGCGCGCTGCGCGCGTGTCGTGCTCGAAGTACAGCCGGCGCTCGTCACGCTGCTCGCGCCGGCCGCCGCGCAGTGGCGCGTGACGCTCGTCGCACAAGGCGCGCCGAAGCTGCCGGCCGCCGATGTCGCCTGCACGCTGATGAGCCTGCCGTTCGCGCTCGGGCTGCAACCGGCCGACATCGCGTCCGGCACGCGCTATCTCGACGCGCCCGACACCGCGCGACGACGCTTTCGCGGTTCGCTCGGCGGCCAGGCCAAGCGCAAGTTCGGACTCGCATGGTCGGGGCGCCGTCAGGCGCAGGACAATCGGTCGATGCCGTTCGACGCGCTCGCGCCGCTGCTCGCGCTGCCCGACATCGACTGGCTCGTGCTGCAGCCTTCGCTCGACGACGACGAGCGCGCCCGCGTCGACGCGCATCCGCGCGTGTATCGTCTCGACGGCCGGCTGAACGACTTCGCGGATACGGCCGCGCTGATCGAACGGCTCGACGGCGTCGTGACCGTCGACACGGCCGTCGCGCACCTCGCGGGCGCGCTCGGCAAGCCGCTGTGGGTCATGCTGCCGTTCGCGGCCGACTGGCGCTGGTTCACCGGTGACGAATGCCCGTGGTATCCGCGTGCGCGGCTCGTGCGTCAGCCCTCGCCCGGCGCATGGGACGACGTCGTCGCGGCCGTCGCGCAGGCGCTCGCCGCGCCCGGGCGCGGATGAAAAAACGGAGCGCCGTGCGCTCCGTCCTTCGTTACCGCCAGGCCGCGCCGCGGTGCGGCGTCAGACGGCCTTGTACTGGTTGCGCGACTCCGGCGTCCGGTACAGCACGAGCGTCGCGATCAATCCGCACAGCGCGGCGACGCTGAGCCACAGCCCGGGCGCGGCCTTGTTCGCCGTTTCGTGGATCAGCAGCGTCGAGATCGCCGGCGTGAACCCGCCGATCGTCGTCGCGAGGCTGTACGCGAGCGAGAAGCCGGCCGTGCGCACGTCGGCCGGCATCACTTCGGTCAGCGCGACGACCATTGCGCCGTTGTACGACCCGTAGAGGAACGACAGCCACAGCTCGACGGCGAGCAAGCGCAGGAACGACGGCTCGGCGACGAGCCACGACACCGTCGGATACGCGGTGAGCAGCGTGAGCACGGTGAACGCGATCAGCACCGGGCGGCGGCCGATGCGGTCCGACAGGGCACCGGACAGCGGCAGCCAGACGAGGTTCGACACGCCGATGCAGACCGTCACGACGAGCGCGTCGAGCGACGAGAGGTGCAGCACTTCCTTGCCGAACGTCGGCGTATAGGCGGTGATCATGTAGAACGACACCGTCGTCATGATCACCATGCCCATCCCCGCGATCACGATCCCCCAGTTGTCGAGCATCGAGCGCATGATCTCGCCCATCGACGGACGATGGCGCTTCGCGAGGAACTCGTCCGTCTCCTTCAGCGAGCGGCGAATCAGGAACAGGAACGGCACGATCAGGCAGCCGATCAGGAACGGGATGCGCCAGCCCCATGCGGTCATCTCTTCGGCCGGCAGCGTGCGGTTCAGCAGCACGCCGACGAACGCCGCGAACACGACCGCGACCTGCTGGCTGCCCGACTGCCACGACGTGTAGAAGCCCTTGTGCCCCTTGGTCGCGATTTCGGACAGATACACCGACACGCCGCCCAGCTCGACCCCTGCCGAAAAACCCTGCAGCAGGCGCCCGAGCAGCACGAGCACCGGTGCGAGCACGCCGATCGTCGCATAGCCGGGCACCGCGGCGACGGTCAACGTGCCGAGCGCCATCAGCGTGAGCGTCAGGATCAGCCCCTTGCGGCGTCCGTGATGGTCGATGTACGCGCCGAGCACGATCGCGCCGACCGGGCGCATCAGGAAACCCGCGCCAAACACCGACAGCGACAGCATCAGCGACGCGAACGCGTTGCCGCTCGGGAAATAGGTCTTCGCGATCGCCGACGCGTAATAGCCGTAGACCATGAAGTCGTACATTTCGAGGAAGTTGCCGCTAACGACGCGAAACACGGTGCGGACTTTCGATTCCTGCGTGATGGCTTGCGATGCTGTGGACATGTCCTTGTCTCGATCTCGAAGGGCGCGCGACCGTCGGCGCCTCATGAACGGACGCGGCGTGCGCCGTGCCGACCCCGACACCTGCACGCTCGCGCCGTGCCGGCCGCTGCGCACGATGAACGCGGCGGCGGCCGGCATGATCGGGCCATGATGCCACGCGAACCCGACATTTGCCTTTTGGTGACCATCCGCCGTCGCGATCGCGCGCGGGTCGTGCCGCTGCGGAAAAGCATGCGCCCGCGCAAAAAATCGGATCGACGCGATGGCCACGGCAGCATGACGCGCCGTTGCCCGTGCCAACTAACGAGAACGTGGGAAGGCCGACGTCGGCGCCCGCTACGAACCGAAACGCGCACAATCGGCGCACACGCCGCGGCCGCCTCACGAACCGCGGCGACGCGCCCGCGCGGCCTTCCGCGGGCGCTGCGGAAGCCGCTTATAGACGCGTTTCGCGTGCCGAGCGCAGGAACGCGTCGAGCAGCGGCGTGCAGTCGAGCAGCTCGGAGCCGCCCGCGCGATGGAACTCCGGGTGCCACTGCACGCCGACGACGAACGGCGCGCGCCGATAACGGATCGCCTCGATGATCCCGTCGCCGGACGAGACGGCCTCGATGTTCAGATCGCGGCCGAGATCGCGAATCGCCTGATGGTGGATCGAATTGACGATCGCCTCGCTGCGGCCGAGGAACATGCTCGCGAGCGTCGACGAATCGGGAAAGCGGATCGCATGGCGGTGCTGGTCGTAATGCTCGCTCACATGCGCGTTGGCGGTCGGCACGTCGGTCGCGATGTCCTGGTACAGCGACCCGCCGAATGCGACGTTGATCAGCTGACAGCCGCGGCACACGCCGAGCACCGGCTTGCCGGACTCGATGAACTCGTGCAGCAGCTCGAGCTCGTACATGTCGCGCACGCGGTCGCCGGGCCATTCGGGACGCGCGTCGGACGCCGCGTAGGTCTGCGGCGACACGTCGGCGCCGCCCTGCAGCAGCAGGCCGTCGAGATGCTTCGCGTAATCGCGCAGCCGGATGTTGCTCGGATGCAGCATCCCCTGGTGGCCGACGGTCGGAATCATGAACACGAGCACGTCGCGCGACATCACCCAGTGCGCGATCGATTCCTCGAGATACTGCAGCGTCTTGCCGCGCAGCCCCTTCGCGCCCGGCTCCGGATGGAAGATCCGCGCCGACACGCCGATGCGCAGCGTGCGCTGCGTGATGCGCTGGCCGGCGCGGTCGAACAGCCGGCGTGCGCGCGCGGCGATGATGCGGCCGAATACCGACCACGGCGTGTCGCTCTGCTTCAGATACGCAGGCGGCGCATTCTGCGCGCTCGCGGGCGGCGGGCGCGGCGTGTCGAAGTCGGGCGGCGCGCCGAATCCGGGCGGCGGCGATCCGGGCTTCGACGCGGC
>NZ_KV786500.1:9356-16806 GCF_001806955.1 Burkholderia sp. HMSC10F09 | reverse complement strand
CAGCGTGCGCCGCGTGCCGCCGCGGGCGAGCATCGCGTCGAGCGTGCCTTCGCCGCCGTCGGCCATCGGGCAGCAGCGCACGACGGCGTCGGCGCGCGCACGGCGGATGCCGGTCGCGATCGCGTCCGCGACCTGCTCGGCGGAAAGCGAGCCTTTGAACGAATCGGGCGCGATGACGACGACAGGCGCGGACGGGTGTTGCGGCATGGTGTCTCCGGAAAGCGTGATTGGTGTGAGGAATCGGGGTGCGATGACGGCGCACCTTCATTCGGAGCTTACAGGATGGCGGCGCGCGATGGATATGGCGCACGGCATAACGGTAATCCATCGCGCCGAGCGCGCGGCGCGGCACGCAACGTGCGACGGATCGCGTGCGGCAAGCCGGGGAGCCGGAGCGTCGCGCGCACGACGCGGCGAACGACTGCCGCGACGCGCCGATCTGGCGGTATGACGAAAATTGTTTGCTAGAATAGTCGATTCTTCCGGCCAAAGCCGTGCTCCGAGCCGCTTGCGCTAGCCATCCGGCGCGTGCAGGGATGGCGTGGCGCTCCGGCGCGGCGTGCGCGCGCGCCAGGCAGGCACGGCAAGGAAAAACCGATTCGCTCGAATAATTTTAGGACGATTGAAGCCATGGCTAACGTTGTTGAGAACCTCGGCAAGCTTGAACGCCGCGTGACGATTTCTTTGCCGAAAGAGACGGTGCAGAAGGAAATCGACGCCCGTATCCAGAAACTCGCGAAGAACGTGCGCATGCCGGGTTTCCGCCCGGGCAAGGTGCCGCTGAAGATGGTCGCGCAGCAGTACGCGGGTCAGGTCGAGGCGGAAGTGCTGAGCGACAAGATCGGCCAGGAATTCTTCACGATCAGCCGCGCGGAGAACCTGCGCGTCGCCGGTCAGCCGAGCTTCGCGCCGAAGCAGGAGCAGTCGGACGACGCCTACGCGTTCGACGCGACGTTCGAGGTTTACCCGGAAGTGAAGATCGGCGATCTGTCGACCGCTGAAGTCGAGCGCTCGACGACGACGACGATCGGCGACGCCGAAATCGACCGCACGCTCGACATCCTGCGCAAGCAGCGCGTGCACTTCCACGCACGCGGCGAAGCGGGCGAGCACGGCGACGGCGGCGCGGACACCGCGGCGCAGAACGGCGACCGCGTGACGGTCGACTTCGTCGGCAAGATCGACGACGTCGCGTTCCCGGGCGGCACCGCCGAAGACTTCCCGTTCGTGCTGGGCGAAGGCCGCATGCTGCCGGAATTCGAACAGGCGGCGCTCGGTCTGAAGGCCGGCGAGTCGCGCACGTTCGACCTGAAGTTCCCGGACGACTATCACGGCAAGGACGTCGCGGGCAAGACCGCGCAGTTCACGGTCACGATGAAGAAGGTCGAATGGCCGCACCTGCCGGAGATCGACGCCGAATTCGCGAAGTCGCTCGGCATCGAAGACGGCGATCTCACGAAGATGCGCAACGAGATCAAGGAAAACCTCGAGCGCGAGGCGAAGCGCCGCACGCAGGCGATCGTGAAGAACCAGGTGATGGACGCGCTGCTGAAGATCTCCGAACTCGACGTGCCGAAGGCGCTGATCGAGCAGGATCAGCAGCGTCTCGTCGAGATGGCGCGTCAGGATCTCGCGCAGCGCGGCGTGCCGAACGCGAAGGACGCGCCGATCCCGGCCGAAATGTTCGCCGAGCAGGCCGAGCGCCGCGTGAAGCTGGGCCTCGTGCTCGCCGAGCTGGTCAAGGCGAACGGCCTGGAAGCGAAGCCCGAGCAGATCCGCGCGGAAGTCGACGAGTTCGCGAAGAGCTACGAAGACCCGAAGGAAGTGGTCCGCTGGTATTATTCCAACCAGCAGCGCCTCGCCGAGATGGAAGCGTTCGTCGTTGAAAGCAACGTCGTCGACTTCGTGCTGGGCAAGGCAAAGGTGACGGACAAGGAAGTGAGCTTCGAGGCACTCGCAAGCGCATCGGCGCAAGCGTAACTGTCGCAGCAGCGGCGTGCCGGCTGTCGGAGCGACGGCCTGCACGCCGTTTTTACGTCGGGCGCACGGTTGCCATTAATATGGCGATTGAGCGGGCGGCTTCCCTCCGTTCAATTTTCCATTCGAACAAGGTTCATTGAATGATCACTCGCGCTGAATTGCTGGACATGCTTGCTTCGAACGCGCCGCAGGGTTTCGAGGCGCAAGCGCTGGGGCTCGTGCCGATCGTCGTCGAAACGAGCGGCCGCGGCGAGCGTTCGTACGACATCTATTCGCGTCTCCTGAAGGAGCGCCTGGTATTCATGGTCGGCGAAGTGAACGACCAGACGGCCAACCTGGTGGTCGCGCAACTGCTGTTCCTCGAGAGCGAGAATCCCGACAAGGACATCAGCCTGTACATCAACAGCCCGGGCGGCTCGGTGTCGGCCGGCATGGCGATCTACGACACGATGCAGTTCATCAAGCCGGACGTGTCGACGCTTTGCATGGGGCTCGCGGCCAGCATGGGCGCGTTCCTGCTCGCGTCGGGCGCGAAGGGCAAGCGTTTTGCGCTGCCGAACTCGCGCGTGATGATTCACCAGCCGCTCGGCGGCGCGCGCGGCCAGGCGTCCGATATCGAGATCCAGGCGCGCGAGATCCTGTACCTCAAGGAGCGGCTCAACCACCTGCTCGCGCAGCATACGGGCCAGGACGTCGAGCGCATCGCGCGCGACACCGACCGTGATAACTTCATGTCGAGCGAGGACGCGAAGGCGTACGGGTTGATCGACCAGGTGCTGCTGAAGCGTCCCTGAACTTAAGTGGGGTGCCGCCCCGTTTCGTGCGGCGCCCCGGCAGTGTCCCGAAATGCCCTGAGCATCTGCGGCAAGCGCATCAGCCGGCTTCGGCCGCGTCCCGCGCGCGGTGTCCGGAGTAATCGGCGTATCATGTCATTTACCTGTCCGGAGGCTCTACATTCATGGCGGACAAAAAAGGTTCGAACAGCGAGAAGCTGTTGTATTGCTCGTTTTGCGGGAAGAGTCAGCATGAGGTGAAAAAACTCATCGCGGGCCCGTCGGTGTTCATCTGCGATGAGTGCATCGACCTCTGCAACGAGATCATTCGCGACGAGGCGGCCGCCGCCGGCGTCGAGGCCAGCCTGTCCCGCTCGGATCTGCCGAGCCCGCAGGAGATTCGCGACATCCTCGATCAATACGTGATCGGGCAGGAGCGCGCGAAGAAGATCCTCGCGGTCGCCGTGTACAACCACTACAAGCGTCTGAAGCATCTCGACAAGAAGGACGACGTCGAGCTGTCGAAGAGCAACATCCTGCTGATCGGGCCGACCGGCTCCGGCAAGACGCTGCTCGCGCAGACGCTCGCGCGGTTGCTCAACGTGCCGTTCGTGATCGCCGATGCGACGACGCTGACCGAAGCCGGCTACGTCGGCGAGGACGTCGAGAACATCATCCAGAAGCTGTTGCAGAACTGCAACTACGAGGTCGACAAGGCTCAGCGCGGCATCGTCTATATCGACGAGATCGACAAGATCAGCCGCAAGTCGGACAACCCGTCGATCACGCGCGACGTGTCGGGCGAAGGCGTGCAGCAGGCGCTGCTGAAGCTCGTCGAGGGCACGATGGCGTCGGTGCCGCCGCAGGGCGGCCGCAAGCACCCGAACCAGGATTTCATCCAGGTCGACACGACGAACATCCTGTTCATCTGCGGCGGCGCGTTCGACGGCCTCGAAAAGGTGATCACCGATCGCACCGAAAAGACGGGCATCGGCTTTGGCGCGACGGTCAAGAGCAAGCAGGATCGCGACGCGGGCGAAGTGCTGCGCGACGTCGAGCCGGAAGACCTGATCAAATTCGGTCTGATCCCCGAATTGATCGGCCGTCTGCCCGTGGTCGCGACGCTCGGCAAGCTGGACGAGGCCGCGCTGATGAAGATCCTCGTCGAGCCGAAGAACGCGCTCGTCAAGCAGTATCACAAGCTGTTCGCGATGGAGCGCGTCGAGCTGGAGATTCGCCCGGCCGCGCTGCAGGCGGTCGCCCGCAAGGCGATCCGTCGTAAGACCGGCGCGCGCGGCTTGCGCTCGATCATCGAACAGGCGTTGCTCGACGTGATGTACGAGCTGCCCACGATGAAAGGGGTCAGCAAGGTCATCATCGATGAGAACGTGATCGATGGCGACGGCAAGCCGTTGCTGATCTACGAGGACACGCCGAAGGTGGCGGGTTCGAACTGACCGGCTTGCCGACGATGTTCTGCGAAAAAGGGCCGTTCATGAAAACGTGGGCGGCTTTTTTTCGTTTATCTTGTGGGTAACTCTGACTCGACACGCGGTGGTTACTTTCTTACCGAATATTTCCCGCACTTGAAGGCTTGCAATCCGATGTGCCGGCCTCAATTACCGAACAATTGATTCCACTCATGGGGAAATGAAATGTCAGGCACCCAACTTCTCCCGCCGGAACGCATCACGCTCCCGCTGCTGCCGCTGCGGGACGTCGTCGTTTTCCCGCACATGGTGATTCCGCTCTTCGTGGGCCGGCCGAAATCGATCAAGGCCCTCGAAGCAGCAATGGAAGGCGGCAAGCACATCATGCTCGTCGCCCAGAAGACCGCGGCGAAGGACGAACCGACCGACAAGGACATGTACGAAGTCGGTTGTATTGCCAACATCCTGCAGATGCTGAAGCTGCCGGACGGCACAGTGAAGGTGCTCGTCGAGGGGCTGCAGCGCGCGAAGGCATTGTCGATCGAGGAACAGGAGACGCAGTTCTCCTGCGAAGTGATGCCGCTCGAGCCCGATCATGCGGACAGCGCCGAAACGGAAGCGCTGCGCCGTGCGATCGTGTCGCAGTTCGATCAGTACGTGAAGCTGAACAAGAAGATCCCGCCGGAGATCCTCACGTCGCTGTCGGGCATCGACGAAGCAGGCCGTCTCGCCGACATGATCGCCGAGCGTCTGCCGCTGAAGCTCGACCAGAAGCAGCACATCCTCGAGATGTTCCCGGTCATCGAGCGCCTCGAGCACCTGCTCGCGCAGCTCGAAGCCGAGATCGACATCCTGCAGGTCGAAAAGCGCATCCGCGGGCGCGTGAAGCGCCAGATGGAAAAGAGCCAGCGCGAGTACTACCTGAACGAACAGGTGAAGGCGATCCAGAAGGAGCTGGGCGAAGGCGAAGAGGGTGCGGATCTCGAGGAGCTCGAGAAGCGCATCAACGCCGCGCGCATGCCGAAGGAAGCCAAGAAGAAGGCCGACGCCGAGCTGAAGAAGCTGAAGCTGATGTCGCCGATGTCGGCCGAAGCGACCGTCGTGCGCAACTACATCGACACGCTGATCGGCCTGCCGTGGCGCAAGAAGAGCAAGGTCAACAACGACCTGTCGAACGCCGAGCAGGTGCTCGACGAGGATCACTACGGCCTCGAGAAGGTCAAGGAGCGGATCCTCGAGTATCTCGCGGTGCAGCAGCGCGTCGACAAGGTGAAGGCGCCGATCCTCTGCCTCGTCGGGCCCCCGGGCGTCGGCAAGACCTCGCTCGGCCAGTCGATCGCCCGTGCGACGAACCGCAAGTTCGTCCGGATGGCGCTCGGCGGCGTGCGTGACGAAGCCGAGATCCGTGGTCACCGCCGCACGTATATCGGCTCGATGCCGGGCAAGATCCTGCAAAGCCTCGCGAAGGTCGGCGTGCGCAATCCGCTCTTCCTGCTCGACGAAGTCGACAAGATGGGCATGGATTTCCGCGGCGATCCGTCGTCGGCGCTGCTCGAAGTGCTCGATCCGGAACAGAACCACACGTTCGCCGACCACTACATCGAAGTCGACTTCGATCTGTCGGACGTGATGTTCGTCGCGACGTCGAACTCGCTGAACATCCCGCCGCCGCTGCTCGACCGGATGGAAGTGATTCGTCTGTCCGGCTACACGGAAGACGAGAAGGTCAGCATCGCGCAGCGTTACCTGCTGCCGAAGCAGAAGAAGAACAACGGTCTGAAGGACGGCGAGATCGAGGTCACCGAGCAGGCGATCCGCGACATCATCCGCTACTACACGCGCGAAGCCGGTGTGCGTTCGCTCGAGCGCGAAGTGTCGAAGATCTGCCGCAAGGTCGTGAAGATGCTGCTGCTGAAGAAGGCATCGGGCGCGATCAAGGTTGACGGCGACAACCTCGACACGTTCCTCGGCGTGCGCAAGTACGACTTCGGCCTCGCGGCGAAGGAAAACCAGGTCGGTCAGGTGACGGGCCTCGCGTGGACGGAAGTCGGCGGCGATCTGCTGACGATCGAAGCCGCGGTGATGCCGGGCAAGGGCAACGTGATTCGCACCGGTTCGCTCGGCGACGTGATGAAGGAGTCGGTCGAGGCAGCGCGTTCGGTCGTGCGGTCGCGTTCCCGGCGTCTGGGCATCAAGGACGAAGCGTTCGAGAAGCAGGATATCCACATCCACGTGCCGGAAGGTGCGACGCCGAAGGACGGTCCGTCCGCCGGCGGAGCGATGACGACGGCGCTGGTGTCGGTGCTGACCGGTATCCCGGTGCGTGCCGATGTCGCGATGACGGGTGAAATCACGCTGCGCGGCGAAGTGCTGCCGATCGGCGGGCTGAAGGAGAAGCTGCTCGCGGCGCATCGCGGCGGCATCAAGCTCGTGCTGATCCCGGAAGAGAACGTGAAGGATCTCGCCGAGATTCCGGACAACGTGAAGAACGCGATCGAGATCGTGCCGGTCCGCTGGATCGACAAGGTGCTGGAACTCGCGCTCGAACGTCTGCCGACACCGCTGCCGCCGGAAGAGGAAGCGAAGGCTTCGTCGGCGCCGGTAGCCGAGGCGTCGAAGGATGCCGGCTCGACCGAGGTCGTCAAGCACTGACCGGAACACCGTCCTGACGGTCGTTCACGAAACCCGCGGCGTGTCCGCGGGTTTTTTTACGTGCGTCGTCGGGAGCGTGTGCGTCGGCTGACGAAAAAATCGTGCTCGGGGCTAGCAAAGTATTCGGGGATGAATTAGAATCGCAGGCTCGCTGGTTGTTGATGCGGAAACGCAGATCGCAGCCAGATCGAATCGGAAACGGGTGCTTAGCTCAGCTGGTAGAGCGGCGCCCTTACAAGGCGTAGGTCGGGGGTTCGATCCCCTCAGCACCCACCAGTTTCCCGGTTCGGCAAGACCATGGAGCGGTAGTTCAGTCGGTTAGAATACCGGCCTGTCACGCCGGGGGGCGCGGGTTCGAGTCCCGTCCGCTCCGCCAGAACGAAGCCCGTTCAAGCCATTTTGAGCGGGCTTTTGTATTAAGGTGTAAGCAGTACGTTGTCCCCTTCGTCTAGAGGCCTAGGACATCACCCTTTCACGGTGAGTACAGGGGTTCGAATCCCCTAGGGGACGCCAGATTTCGGCGTCGTTCGAACAAACGATGCGCCGGCAGGAAGCAACCGACGCCTGCCAGGCAAGCAGCAAGACTGGAGCGGTAGTTCAGTCGGTTAGAATACC
>NZ_KV786500.1:0-9336 GCF_001806955.1 Burkholderia sp. HMSC10F09 | reverse complement strand
TCGCGGGTTCGAGTCCCGTCCGCTCCGCCAAACAAATGAAGAAGCCCGCCTTGCGCGGGCTTTTTCATTTGTGCTGTCGGGTTGCGCCCGCTTGCGGGCGCGTGACTGCGGAGGGGAGGAAGCCGCCTGCGCGGCTTCCGGCGGGACTCGAAGGGATGCGCGTGCACGCGCATCCGCGGCCTGCAGGATGTAGGCGAGTCCCGTCCGCTTTGCCAAACAAACGAAGAAGCCCGCCTCGTGCGGGCTTCTTCGTTTGTGCTTCCGGTTGCCGATGCGCAACGCGGGTCGACGAACGTAATCGCAGTACGCATTGCCGCGGTATTTATATTCGGTACGCCGAAGTAATCATCGAGAGCATCCGCGATACGGTTCCAGCCGCACGACAGGCTGCCGACGAAGGCCGTTGACCCCAAGCTGCGTGCCTCAATCACCATCCGGGTATACGACAATCGGCCCGTACACCGATGCCTGCCAGGTATGAATGCAGATCGCGTCGGTATTGGACGCTTGCTTCGCTTTACTTTAACTTTCGATGGGTCGTGCGCGGGCGAGGCTGTTCGGCCGTGCATGACATCCCGCATTGCGTCGTCGTGCCGGAAAACCGGCCGAACGAAGCAAGTCCAGACGCAATCATGCGGACAATGATTAGGGATGCTTTTTATATATAAGCGATGTCCGAAGAATCAGAATAATTCAACATGGAGTGGAGACCGATGAAGCTTGCGAAGTGGGTGGTCGGTGGGCTGGGCATGCTGAGCGTGCCCGCGTTCGCCCAAAGCAGTGTGACGTTATACGGCGTCATCGATACGGGCATCGAGTATGTGACGCATGCGAATGCGGCAGGCGACAGACTGGTCCGCATGCCGGGCATCACCGGCGAGGTGCCGTCGCGGTGGGGGCTGCGCGGCAGCGAGGATCTCGGCGGCGGCTTGAAGACGGTGTTTCAGCTCGAAAGCGGCTTCAATCCGCGCGGCGGCGATCTCGGTCAGGGCGGCAGACTGTTCGGCCGTCAGGCGTGGGTCGGGCTGCAAGGGCCGTGGGGCAAGCTGTCTTTCGGACGTCAGTACTCGATGACGTTCTGGGGGCTGACGGACTCGGACATCCTCGGCCCGGACATCTACGGCAGCGCGTCGCTCGACGCGTATATTCCGAACGCCCGCAGCGACAACGCGATCGCGTACATGGGCACGTTTCGAGGCTTGACGCTCGGCGCGATGTACTCGTTCGGCCGGGATTCCGCCGGCACCGGCAATTCGCCGGGGCAGGGCACCTGCGCGGGTTCGGTGGCGGGGCATTTCACGCAGTGCCGCCAGTGGAGCGCGATGATCAAGTACGACACGCAGACGTTCGGCGTGTCGGCTGCCTACGACGAACAGCGCGGCGGCGCGGGCGCGGCCGCGAACTTTTTCAACGGCGTGGCGCCGCTGGCACTGACCAGCGAGGGCGACAAGGACATCCGCATGCAGGTCAGCGGATACGGAAATATCGGCCCGGTAAAACTCGGCGCCGGCTGGGTCGGACGTCACGTCGAGACCGTGTCGCCGTCGGTGCCCGATGTGCGCTCGGACCTGTTCTTCGTCGGCGTTGCGTATCAGGTGACGCCTGCGGCGGTGCTCGACGGCGAAGCGTTCCGCATCGTCAATCGCGAGCAGAACACGCGAGCGACGATGACGACGCTGCGCGGAACGTATTTCCTGTCGAAGGCCACGGCCGCCTATCTGCAGGGTTCATATCTGTGGAATAGCGCCCACGCCCGTTACAGCCTGAGTTCCGGCGGCGGCGGCACGACGCCCGCCGCAGGCGTCGGTCAACTCGGCGTGATGGCGGGCATCCGGCACATGTTCTGAACGCGGCGCAGAACGTGCGCGGGCTCGCGTTCTGCCGGGCAGCCCGTGTGCATCGACAGCAGCGACACAGCAATCCGGCAAAGCCGGCACAGCCCCACGCGAGCGCGACGGGGCCACACAAAAACAAGCAATACAACTGGACGCGTGCCGGATCGTCGCATTCGGCACGAGAACCTCAGGTTTAAATGGAGACCCGAATGCGAAATATCGACGTATGCCAATTGTCCGACGGCGCGCGGTTTGGCCGGTTTCATGCCGGCATCCTGTTCTGGTGCGCGCTGATCATCATTTTCGACGGCTATGACCTCGCGGTGGTCGGCATCGCGCTGCCGTCGATCATGGCCGAGATGAAGGTCGGTCCGACCGGCGCCGGCTTGATGGTCAGCTCGGCGCTGTTCGGCATGATGCTGGGCGCCGTGTTTCTCGGCACGATCGCCGATCGCATCGGCCGCGTGCGTGCGATCGTCATCTGCATTCTGCTGTTCAGTATTTTTACCGCGGCGGCGGGCGTCGCTCACGAGCCGGTCACGTTCTGCATCGCGCGTTTTCTCGCCGGCCTCGGCATCGGCGGCGTGATGCCCAACGTCGTCGCGCAGATGAGCGAATTCTCGCCGCGCCGCATCCGCAGCACGCTGGTCACGCTGATGTTCAGCGGCTACTCGGTGGGCGGCATGCTGGCCGCGCTGGTCGGCAAGGCGATGATCGCCCGTTACGGCTGGCAGTCGGTGTTTATCGCGGCGGGTTTGCCGGTGCTGCTCGTGCCCGCGATTGTCGCGTACATGCCCGAATCGATGAGTTTTCTGATCCGCAAGGGGCGCACCGATACCGTCGGGCGCGTGCTGTCGCGCATCGAGCCTGGGTATCGGCCGCAACAGGGCGACAGCTTTTCGATCTCGGGCCAGGAGAAGGGCGACGCGCCGGGCATTCGCAGCCTGTTTGCCGATGGACGCGGCTTCAGCACCGTGATGCTGTGGGTCGCCTTTTTCATGTGCCTGTTCATGGTCTATGCGCTGAGTTCGTGGCTGACGAAGCTGATGGCCGGCGCGGGCTACAGCCTCGGCTCGGCATTGACGTTCGTGCTCGTGCTGAATTTCGGCGCGATGATCGGCGCGATCGGCGGCGGCTGGCTGGCCGACCGCTTCAACATGAAGCACGTGCTGGTCGCGATGTATGGGCTCGCGGCCGTGTCGATCGGCCTGCTCGGCGTGAAGGTGCCCGAGCCCGTGCTGTTCGTGCTGGTCGGCCTCGCCGGCGCATCGACGATCGGCACGCAGATCGTCACCTATGCGTTCGCCGGGCAGTTCTACCCGATGGCCGCCAAATCGACCGGGATCGGCTGGGCTTCCGGCGTCGGGCGCAGCGGCGCCATTCTGGCGCCGATCGTGATCGGCTTGCTGGTCAGTCAGGCGCTGCCGCTTCAGCAGAACTTCCTGGCCATCGCCGTGCCGGGGCTGATCGCGATGGTCGCCGTCGGCCTGATGCGCCCGCTCGAGCCGGTGCATGCGCAACGAAGCGTCGAAGCGGCGCAGGCCGACGTCGCGTAAGGCGGTGGTCGGGCGGGGCCGCGCGGCGATGCGTCGCGGCGGCGGCCCGCCCGCGCGGCGTTTTCGCCGTACTTGGGACAAGGGACATATCGCGGCGAGCCTGCCCGCAGCGGGCAGATTGCGGCGCGCGGACCGTGCGCCGGGACGATCCGGCGGCGCCCCGCGGCGGCGCGCTGTCCTGCCGGTTCGCCTTTTTTCCCGCCCACTGTTGTAATATCGGGCGTTTTGTCCAATACACCCCGTCACGCATGCTCGATTTCTTCCGTAATCACCAGCGCCTGATGATGGCGCTCCTGCTCCTGATCGTATTGCCGGGGCTGGGTTTCGTCGGGATCCAAGGTTTCCGCGGCTTCTTCGACGAAAGCGCGAACGTCGCGGCGGTCAACGGGCACAAGATCACGCGCGTCGAATTCGACGGCGCGTTTCGTCAGCAGATCGACCAGGCGCGTCAGGCGCTCGGCGCTCAGTTCGACATCAAGGCGTTCGATACGCCGGACCACCGCAAGCAGGTGCTCGACGGCCTGATCCAGCAGCGCGTGCTCGCCGATGAAACGCAGCGTCTGCATCTGACGGCCTCGGATAACGCCGTGCGCGAAGCGCTGCTGAGCGACCCGATGATCGCGTCGCTGAAGAAGCCCGACGGCTCGATCGACGTCGAACGCTATGCGCAGCTGATGTCGTTCCAGGGCATGACGCCCGAGCAGTATCAGGAGCGCGTGCGCTACAGCCTCGCGCTGCAGCAGATTCCGGCAAGCATCGTGTCGAGCGCATTTACGCCGAAGAGCCTCGCGCAGCGGCTGTCGGAGCTCGCCGCGCAGCAGCGTGAAGTGCAGGCGCTCGTGCTGAAGACGAGCGACTATGCGTCGAAGGTCCAGCCGACCGACGCACAGCTCGCCGCGTACTACGACGCGCACAAGCAGCAGTTCGCGACGCCCGAGACGGCGACGATCGAGTATCTCGTCTATTCGCCGGCCGCGGCCGCCGCGAGCGCGCAGCCGACCGACGCGGACATCAAGAAGTTCTACGACGACAACCCGACGCACTTCCGCACCGAAGCGCAGGTTCGCGTGAGCCACATCTTCATCGCGGCGGCGAGCGACGCGAGCGCCGCGGACAAGGCGGCCGCGAAGGCGAAGGCCGAGCAACTGCTCGCCGACGTGAAGGCGCACCCGGACCAGTTCGCGCAGATCGCCGAGAAGAACTCGCAGGACGCGCCGTCGGCGGCGAAGGGCGGCGATCTCGGCTTCATCACGCGCGGCTCGACCGCGGGCGGCAAGGCATTCGACGACGCGGCGTTCGCGCTGAAGCAAGGCGAGATCAGCGGCGTCGTGCAGTCCGATCTCGGCTTCCACATCCTGAAGGCGACCGACGTGAAGCCGTCGATCGTCAAGCCGTTCGCGGAAGTGAAGGACGAAATCGCCGCGACCCTGAAGCAGCAATACGCGGCGAAGGCATTCTCGGACAACGCGGAAGGCTTCACGTCGACCGTCTACGAGAAGGCGAAGAGCCTGCAGCCGGCCGCCGACAAGTACAAGCTGACGATCCAGACGGCGACCGTCACGCCGACGCCGAATCCGCAACTGCCGGCCACGAGCCCGCTGAACAACGCGAAGTTCCTCGCGGCGGTGTTCGCGAACGACTCGGTGAAGGCGCACAACAACACGCAGGCGATCGATGTCGGCAACAACACGCTGATCTCGGCGCGCGTGACCGACTACAAGCCGGCCGCCGTGCCCGCACTCGACGCGATCAAGGACGCCGTGCGCCAGAAGGTCGTCGCCGAGCAGGCTGCCGAACTCGCGAAGAAGGACGGCGCGGCGAAGCTCGCGGAACTGCAGAAGTCGAAGTCGACCGAAGGCTTCGCGGCCGCGCAGAAGATCTCGCGCACGCAATCGCAGGGCCTGAGCCCGGCCGCGCTGAGTGCCGTCTACAAAGTCGATCCCAAGACACTGCCCGCCTATGTCGGCGTCGATCTCGGTGCGGACGGCTATGCGATCTATCGCGTGAACGCGGTGATCCCCGGTTCGGCCGTCGATCCGCAGCAGCTGGCGGCCGCGCAGCAGCAGATGGCGCAGGTCGAGGCGCAGAGCGAAGGCGAAGCGTATCTCACCGCGCTGCGCGATCGCTCGAAGGTCAAGCTGTACGGTTCGACCGCGAGCCAGTCGCAGGGCAACGACGACTGAGCGCCGACTGAGCGTCGTTTCGCGCGCAACCTGATGCGCGTCGTGCGCCGCCCGGCGGCAGCGCGGCGCGAGCTGCATTCCGATCCCTGTCCGGCATTGCGCCGGCAGGGATTTTTCATTGGGGCGAACGCTTCAGCCGCGCGGCTTGCCGAGCAGCGGCTTCAGCGTCGGCCACACGTTGTCGAGCAGCACGCGCTGCGCCTGCTGCGTCGGATGGATCTGGTCGGACTGGAACATGTCGGGCTTGTTCTCGATGCCGGCAAGCAGGAATGGGACGAGCGGCACGTCGAGTTCCTTCGACAGCCGCGTATAGATCGCATGGAACTTCTGCGTGTAGTCGGGGCCGTAATTCGACGGCACGTACATGCCGACCAGCACGACTTTGGCGTGCGCGCGCCGCGCATCGGCGACGATGTCGCGCAGATTGCGCTCGGTCGTCGCGAGCGGCACGCCGCGCAGTGCGTCGTTCGCGCCGAGCTCGACGACGACGATCGAGGGCTTGAGCCGCTGCAGCACGGCCGGCAGCCGTGCACGGCCGCCGCTCGTGGTGTCGCCGCTGACGCTCGCATTCGCGACGCTATAATCGATTCGCTCCGTCGCGAGCCGTTGCTGCAGCAGCGCGACCCAGCCCGTGTCGCGCGGCAGCCCGTATTCGGCCGAGAGGCTGTCGCCGAGTACGGCGATCACCGGCTGTCCCGTGGTCGAGGTCGCGGCCGGCGTTGCGGCGGCGCGAGCGAATCCCGTCGCGGCCAGCGTGCCGCCCAGCAGCGCGACGAGCGCCGCGCGTCTTTTCCAGCGAAGTGTCCTGTCCATGTTCAAGATTACCGATCCGATCATCGAAGTGCATGACGTGTGCAAGCGGGTCGCCGACGCGACGGGCGAGCTGACGATCCTCGACGGCATCTCGCTCGCCGTGCGGCCCGGC
Organism: Burkholderia sp. HMSC10F09; assembly: GCF_001806955.1. NCBI lineage: Bacteria > Pseudomonadati > Pseudomonadota > Betaproteobacteria > Burkholderiales > Burkholderiaceae > Burkholderia > Burkholderia sp. HMSC10F09. The sequence goes on along the minus strand of NZ_KV786500.1, from coordinate 2,837 downwards.
AGCAGCCTCGCGATCGTCGGTGCGTCGGGGTCGGGCAAATCGACGCTGCTCGGCCTGCTTGCGGGATTGGACAGCGCAACGAGCGGCACGGTTCGGCTGCTCGGCCGCGCACTCGACCAACTCGACGAGGACGCGCGCGCCGCATTGCGCAACGGCTCGGTCGGCTTCGTGTTCCAGTCGTTCCAGCTGATGCCGCATCTGACTGCGCTCGAAAACGTGATGCTGCCGCTCGAACTGCAAGGCGGGATCGGCACGCGCGACGCGGCGGAGCGCGCACGGGCGCTGCTCGCGCAGGTCGGCCTCGCCGAGCGGACCGCGCATTATCCGAAACTGCTGTCGGGCGGCGAGCAGCAGCGCGTCGCGCTCGCGCGCGCCTTCGTCACGCGCCCGGCCATCCTGTTCGCGGACGAGCCGACCGGCAGTCTCGACGCGGCGACCGGCCACGCAGTGATCGACCTCATGTTCGAACTGAACCGCACGCACGGCGCGACGCTCGTGCTCGTCACGCACGATCCCGAGCTGGCGCGCCGCTGTGCGACGACAGTCACGCTCGATGCCGGGCGCATCGTCGCGTCGCACGCGGCATAAGGCGCCATAACGCCGCATGGCGCCGCATGACGCGGCGCAGCGCGCGACGGCTCGGTCGCCGTCCGCACGCGGCCGCGGCGGCGTGCGTCAGCGCTTGAGCGCCGCGCGTGCGCGCGCGATCAGCGCGGTCGTCGACGAGTCGTGCTTCGCGGTATCGACCGCGTCGGCCGCCAGATCGGCCTCGACGACCTTGCCGAGAATCTTGCCGAGCTCGACGCCCCACTGATCGAACGGATTGATGTCCCACACGGTCGCCTGCACGAGCACCTTGTGCTCGTAGAGCGCGATCAGCGCGCCGAGCGCGCGCGGCGTCAGCGCGTCGACGAGCAGCGTCGTCGTCGGGCGGTTGCCGGGGAAGGTCAGGTGCGGCGCGAGATCTTCCTTGCCGGGGCCGGCGACCTTGCGCGCTTCCTCGAGCGTGCGGCCGAGCATCAGCGCCTCGCTCTGCGCGAAGCAGTTCGCGAGCAGCTTCGGATGGTGACTTGCAAGCGGATGCTCGGGCGTCAGCACCGCGATGAAGTCGATCGGTACGATCGTCGGCCCCTGATGCAGCATCTGGAAGAACGCGTGCTGACCGTTCGTGCCCGGTTCGCCCCACGTGACGGCGGCGGTCGGATAGTCGACGAAGCGGCCGTCGAGGCGCGCCGACTTGCCGTTGCTTTCCATCTCGAGCTGCTGCAGATACGACGGCAGATAGTGCAGCGCTTCCGAATACGGCGCGACGAGATAGCTCTGCGAGCCGAAGAAGTTCCGATACCAGATGCCGATCAAGCCGAGCAGCACCGGCAGGTTGCGTTCGAGCGGCGCTTCGCGGAAATGGCGGTCCATGTCGTTCGCGCCGGCGAGCAGTTCGTCGAACTGCTCGGGGCCGATCGCGATCATGATCGACAGGCCGACCGCCGACCACAGCGAGTAGCGGCCGCCGACCCAGTCCCACATTTCGAACACGTTGTCGGCGGCGATCCCGAATTTCACGACCTCGGCCGGATTCGCCGAAACGCCGACGAAGTGCTTCGCGAGCGCATCCTCGGGGCAGCCCTTCGCGACGAACCAGTCGCGCAGCGAGCGCGCGTTCGTCATCGTCTCGAGCGTCGTGAACGTCTTCGACACGACGATCGCGAGCGTTTCTTCCGGCTCGACCTGCTCGAGCACGCGCGCGAGATCGGCGCCGTCGACGTTCGACACGAAATGCATCGAGATGTCGCGCGTCGCGACGTGGCGCAGCGCGTGCGTGACCATTTTCGGCCCGAGGTCGGAACCGCCGATGCCGATGTTGATCACGTGGCGGATCCGCTTGCCCGTGTGGCCCGTCCACGTGCCGCTGCGCACCGCGCGCGCGAACGTCGCCATCTTCGCGCGCTCCGCGCTCACCTGCGCATGGAAGGGCGCGTGCGGATCGGTCGCGCGCAGCGCGGTGTGCAGCGCCGCGCGGCCTTCGGTCGGGTTCACGATCTCGCCGGCGAACATCGCGTCGCGACGCGCTTCGACGCGCGCTTCGCGCGCGAGCTGCACGAGCAGGCGCAGCGTTTCGTCGGTGATGCGGTTCTTCGAGAAGTCGGCCGCGAGACCGCCGCCCGAGAACGTGAAGCGCTCGGCGCGCGTCGGCGCGGGGTCGTTCTGCGGCGCAAACCAGTCGCGCAGACGCGCGTGACGGATCTGTTCGAAGTGGGATTGAAGGGCAGTCCAGGCGGGGAGCGAATTCAGCGTCATGGCGGTTCGTGTGAAGCGTGAATCGGGAGGAATGCCGCGCCGGCGCGTCGGGATCGGACGGCCGGCGGACGAGGGCCCGCCGTGCGGCGGGGCAGTCAGTATAGCGGCGTTATGCGTCGGCGCGCGGCGACGAACGAAAAAGGCGATTGATCAGCGTGCGCACCGTCGGCGCCAGCTCGCCGGCAGTCAGGCCCACCGGCCCGGTGCCGGCCGCGGTCAGCGTGTCGGCGGCGAGCCCGTGCAGGTAGACGCCGGCGAGCGCCGCTTCGTACGGCGCGACGCGCTGCGCCAGCAGCGCGCCGATCAGGCCGCCGAGCACGTCGCCCGTGCCGCCCGTCGCGAGCGCCGCATTGCCGGTCGGATTCACCGCGAGCCGGCCGTCGGGCGCGGCGATGACCGTGCCCGCGCCTTTCAGCACGACGATGCTCGCGTAGCGCGCGGCAAGCGCCTGTGCGGCCGCGAGGCGGTCGCGCTGCACCGCGCGCGTGTCGCTGCCGAGCAGCCGCGCCGCTTCGAGCGGATGCGGCGTCAGCACGCAC
>NZ_KV786499.1:0-17147 GCF_001806955.1 Burkholderia sp. HMSC10F09 | reverse complement strand
GGCGCAAGCGCAGGCCTTTCTGCGCGAGCGCCGGCGCGAGGCCGCCGAGCGTGCTCAACGAATTGCCGCCGTGCGCATGGCAGATCGCGATGCCGAGCGCGTCGGCCGCATCGCTGCCGGGCTGGCCGCTCAGGCTCAGCAGCCGCGTGACCATCTCCTGCATCTGCGCCTTCGTCGCGCGGCCGTAGCCGACGATCGCCTGCTTCAGCTGCAGCGCGGTGTATTCGGCGACGGGCAGTCCGCCCGATACGAGCCCGCAGATCGCGGCGCCGCGCGCCTGGCCGAGCAGCAGCGTCGACTGCGGGTTCACGTTGACGAACACTTTTTCGATCGCGGCCTGGTCCGGTGCGTGTTCGCGTACGAGCGTCGAGACGCCCGCGAAGATCGTGCCGAGGCGCGTGGCCAGATCGGCCGTCGGCGTGCGGATCACGCCGCTCGCGACATAGGCGAGCCGATGGCCGCTGACGTCTATGACGCCGAAGCCGGTGACGCGCAGGCCGGGGTCGATGCCGAGAATTCGCATGTGAAGAGGGAGTTGCGTGATGCAGCGATACTACAACGAAAGGGGCAGGGCGCCGTCGCCGCACGGGGCGCAGCGAGGCGGAACCCCCGTTCGCGCGAGGCGCGGTGCAGGTGCGGTCCCGCACGGCCGGCCGTTCATGCGCGGCCCAATAAAAAACCCGGCGGGTGCGACGCCGCCGGGCATGGGCGCAGCGGCCGCGCGGGCCGCATGCGGGCGATCAGTGACGGAAGTGACGCACGCCCGTCAGGATCATCGCGATGTTGTGCTCGTCGGCTGCCGCGATCACTTCGTCGTCGCGCACCGAGCCGCCCGGCTGGATCACGCAGGTCGCGCCTGCCGCGACGACCACGTCCAGACCGTCGCGGAACGGGAAGAATGCGTCCGACGCCACGGCCGAACCGGCCAGCGTCAGGCCCGCGTTCTGCGCCTTGATGCTTGCGATGCGCGCGGAGTCGACGCGACTCATCTGGCCGGCACCGACGCCGAGCGTCATGCCGTTGCCGCAGAACACGATCGCGTTCGACTTCACGTACTTCGCCACGCGCCACGCGAACAGCAGGTCGTCCATTTCCTTCGGCGTCGGATGACGCTTCGTGACGACACGCAGCTCATGCGGCTGCACGTTCTTCGCATCGAGCGACTGCACGAGCAGGCCGCCGCCGACACGCTTCAGGTCGAACGCGTTATGGCCTTCGCCAAGCGCGATCTCCAGCAGTCGCACGTTCTGCTTCGCGGCGAACACCTGCTTCGCGGCATCGGTGAACGACGGCGCGATCAGCACTTCGACGAACTGCTTGGCAACGGCCTGTGCAGCCGCTTCGTCGACTTCGCGGTTGAACGCGATGATGCCGCCGAACGCCGACGTCGGGTCGGTCTGGAACGCCTTCGCGTACGCATCGGCCGAGTCGTTGCCGACCGCGACGCCGCACGGGTTCGCATGCTTGATGATCACGCACGCCGGCGCGTCGAACGTCTTCACGCATTCCCACGCCGCGTCCGAATCGGCGATGTTGTTGTACGACAGTTCCTTGCCCTGCAGCTGGCGGTAGTTCGCGAGCGCGCCGGCCGGCGTGACGATGTCGCGATAGAACGCCGCGCTCTGGTGCGGGTTCTCGCCGTAGCGCAGGTCCTGCACCTTTTCGAACGCCATGTTCAGCGTCGCCGGATACGGATTGCGCGAGCTGTGCTTCAGTTCTTCGGTCAGGCTCGTCAGGTAGTTGGTGATCGCGCCGTCGTATTGCGCGGTGTGCGCGAATACCTTCGTCGCGAGCCGGAAGTTCGTCGCGTAGCCGACCGTGTTGCCGTTCGCCTTCATTTCGTCGAGCACGACCGCGTAGTCGGCCGGATCGACGACGACCGTCACGTCGCGGTGGTTCTTCGCGGCCGAACGCAGCATCGTCGGGCCGCCGATGTCGATGTTCTCGATCGCGTCGGCGAGCGTGCAGTCGTCCTTCGCGATCGTCGCGACGAACGGATACAGGTTCACGACGAGCAGGTCGATCGTCGGGATGTCGTGCGCTTCCAGCGCCTGCATGTGCTCGGGCAGGTCGCGACGCGCGAGGATGCCGCCGTGCACCTTCGGATGCAGCGTCTTCACGCGCCCATCGAGCATTTCCGGAAAGCCCGTGTAGTCCGCCACTTCGGTGACGGGCAGGCCCGCGTCGGCGAGCAGTTTCGCGGTGCCGCCCGTCGACAGCAGCTTGACGCCGAGGTCGGACAGCGACTTCGCGAAGTCGACGATGCCGGTCTTGTCGGAAACGGAAATGAGCGCTTGCTTGATCATGATGGAACCACCAATAGCCAGGGAAACGGGGACGGGGCGGCCGACTACAGCAGGCCGTGCTGCTGCAGCTTCTTGCGCAGCGTATTGCGGTTGATGCCGAGGTACTCGGCGGCGAGCGACTGGTTGCCGCCCGCCTGTTCGAGCACGACCTCGAGCATCGGCTTTTCGACGCAGGACATCACCATTTCATAGACGTCGTGCGGATTGGAGCCGTCTAGATCCCGGAAATACACGTCCAGGCTCTCGCGGACACATTGTTCGATGTTGTGCTTGCTCATGCTGCTAACTGGTTATGGTCGTCCGGCTCGCCCTGACCGTTTTCGTCGTCGTCGACGTAGACGAGGTGGTCCGACAGCGCCTTTTGCGCGTCGAAGAACGCATTGACGGCGGCGAGCTGCTCGCGGGTGGAATCGAGCGTGTTCATCCGGTGCCGGAACGCGTTGGCACCGGAAAGGCCGCGAGTGTACCAGCCGATGTGCTTGCGCGCAGTACGGACGCCGGTGAATTCGCCGTAGAACGCGTAGTGGTCTTCCAGGTGCTCGTTCATCACCTGCTGGATCTCGTCGATGCGCGGCGGCGGCAGCAGCTCGCCCGTTTGCAGGAAATGATCGATTTCGCGGAACAGCCACGGCCGGCCTTGCGCGGCACGACCGATCATCAGCGCGTCGGCGCCCGTTGCCTCGAGCACGGCCTTCGCCTTCGCGGGCGACGTGATGTCGCCGTTCGCGACGATCGGAATGCGCACGGCCGCCTTCACGGCCGCGATCGTTTCGTACTCGGCCTCGCCGCGGTACAGATCGGCGCGCGTGCGGCCGTGCACGGTGAGCATCGAGATGCCGGCGGCCTCGGCGAGCCGCGCGATCGTGATCGCGTTCTTGTGCTCGCGGTCCCAGCCGGTGCGGATCTTCAGCGTGACGGGCACCGCGTCGGGCCCCGTGCCGACGGCCGCGACGACGGCCTCGACGATCCGCTGCACGAGCGGCTCGTTCTGCAGCAGCGCGGAGCCGGCCGCCACGTTGCAGACCTTCTTGGCGGGGCAGCCCATGTTGATGTCGATGATCTGCGCGCCGTTGTCGACGTTGTAGCGCGCCGCTTCGGCCATCATCGCCGGATCGGCGCCCGCGATCTGCACCGCGATCGGCTCGACTTCGCCTGCGTGGTTGGCGCGGCGCATCGTCTTCGCGCTCTTCCAGAGCTGCGCGTTGGACGCGACCATCTCGGACACGGCGTAGCCGGCGCCGAGCTTCTTGCAGAGCTGGCGGAACGGACGGTCCGTCACGCCGGCCATCGGCGCGACGAACAGGTTGTTACGCAATACGTGAGAGCCGATAACGGGCATCGCAATGGCACCGCCCGCGGCACGCGCGGGCATCGAAAGGGCGGAGGGAAAACGCGCATTTTACCGTATTCCCAACCCCCGCCGATTTGACCCGGTTTGTGTGGACGCACACCGGCACCGGCCGGCGCGGTCTGCGCGCCGCGCGCGTCAGCCGCGCTGGCCGAACATCATCTGCCGCGCGATCGCCTTCTTCAGCGGCGGCACGAATTCGAGCGCGGTGAGCGCCGCGCCGCGCAGCAGCGGCAGCGGGCCGGCATCGATCGTAAACAGCCGCGCGAGCGTGTCGGTCGCGCCGATCGTGAGCCGCCGGTCGAGCGCGCGGCGCGCATTGAAGGTCGCGAGCGCGGTCGCGTCGAAACCCTGCGTCGACAGCACGTCGACGAGCGTGTGCGCGTCGCGCAGCCCGAGGTTCAGCCCTTGGCCCGCGACCGGGTGCAGCGTCTGCGCGGCATTGCCGACGATCGCGACGCGGCCCTTGACGAGCGTCTGCGCGGCGTTGAGCCCGAGCGGAAACGACGCGCGGCCCGCGATCGCGACGAAGCTGCCCATCCGCTCGCCGAACGCGATCCCGAGTTCGCGCAGGAAGGCGTCGTCGGGCAGCGCCGCGCGGCGCGCCGCCTCGTCCGGCGCGCAGCACCAGACGAGCGCATAGTCGGCCTGCCGCGGGCCGCCGAGCGGCAGCAGCGCGAGCGGGCCTTCGTGCGTGAAGCGCTCCCACGCGACGTTCGGGCGCGGCGACGACACCGTCACGGTGCCGACGAGCGCGGTCTGGCCGTAGTCGCGTCGATGCTTGCCGGCGTCTGCCTGCTGCTCGTGGAACAGCCCGCCTTCGGCATTCACGACGATGCGCGCGCGCAGCACGCGTTCGCCGTGCGGCCCGTCGAGCGTCAGCGCGACGCCGTCGGCGTCCTGCAGCGGCGCGCGCGCGGTGGTCGACGTGAGCCAGTCGACGCGGCTGCCGCGCACGGCGCCGGCGAGCGCCTGGACGAGCGAGCCGTAGCGCACGACGTAGCCGAGTGCCGCGAGATCGTGCTCGTCGCGCTCGATCAGCGTGCGCCCGAAATGGCCGCGCTGCGACACATGAATGTGTTCGATCGGCGTCGCGTCGGCCGGCCACGCGAGCGTATCGAGCAGCACGCGGCTGCCGTGCGACACCGCGATCGCGCGCGGATCGTTCGCGCTCGCGGACGGCTCGCGCGCATCGATCAGCGCGATCGACGCGTGCTGCGTCGCGCTGCGCCGCGCGAGCCAGCCGGCGAGCGCGAGCCCGACCGGGCCCGCGCCGACGATCGCGAGGTCGTAGTCGGTCGGGGGCGGGGAGGAAGCGTGGGTCATCGGAATTCGTGAAACGGAAATAACGGTCGGCGGCCCGCGTGCGGCTTACGCGCGCGCACGCATCAGCGCCTCGATGTCGGCCGCCGCGACGGGCACGTCGCGCGTGATCAGCTCGCAGCCGTGCTCGCGCACGATCGCGTCGTCTTCGATGCGGATGCCGATGTTCCAGTACTCGGACGGCACGTCGTCGGCCGCGCGCACGTACAGGCCCGGTTCGACCGTCAGCGCCATGCCGGGCTTCAGCGTGCGCCACGGCAGCGCGCCGTTGGCGTCGCGCTCGGCGTGCCGTTCGCGGTAGTCGCCGCAGTCGTGCACGTCCATCCCGAGCCAGTGGCCCGTGCGGTGCATGTAGAAACGCGTGTACGCGCGCTCGGCGATCACGTCGTCGACGTTCGAGAAGCGCGTTTTCGCGATGATGCCGGTGTCGAGCAGCCCCTGCGCGAGCACGCGCACGGCCGCGTCGTGCGGCGCCTCGAACGGCACGCCCGCGCGCGTCGCGTCGATCGCGGCCTGCTGCGCGGCGAGCACGATGTCGTACAGCGTGCGCTGCGCGGGCGAGAAGCGCCCGTTCGCGGGGAACGTGCGTGTGATGTCGGAGGCGTAGCCGTCGAGTTCGCACGCGGCGTCGATCAGGATCAGGTCGCCGTCCCGCGCGGCCGCGTTGCCGGCCGGGTAGTGCAATACGCACGCGTTCGCGCCGGCCGCGACGATCGATCCGTAGGCGGGCGCCTGCGCGCCGTGCAGGCGGAACGTATACAGCAGCTCGGCCTCGAGTTCGTATTCGCGGATGCCGGGCTTGCATGCCTGCATCGCACGCCGATGCGCGAGCGCCGAGATGTGGGCGGCGCGCGTCATGATCGCGAGCTCGTGTTCGTCCTTCACGAGCCGCATGTCGTCGAGCAGCGGCGTGAGGTCGCGCATCGCGTCCGGCGCGGCGACGCCCGAGCGTGCCTGCGCGCGCACCGCATCGAGCCAGCGCGCGAGCTGCCGGTCGAACGCGGTCGACGCGCCGAACCGGTAGTGGACGGTGCCCGCATCGGCGAGCAGGCGCGGGATCTCGGTATCGAGCACGTCGGTCGCGTACGCGGCGTCGAAGCCGAACGTGTCGCGCGCGGCCTCGGGCCCGTAGTGGAACCCTTCCCAGATCTCGCGATCGGCGTTCTTCGCGCGGCAGAACAGGATCGACTCGGGCGCGCCGTGCGCCGCGGCCGCGTTCAGCACGAGCACCGCGTCGGGCTCGGTGAAGCCGGTCAGGTAATAGAAGTAGCTGTCGTGCCGGTACGGATAGCCCGTATCGCGGTTGCGCAGCACTTCCGGCGCGGTGGGCACGATGGCGACGCCGCCGCCCGCGGCGCGCAGTGCGGCAAGCACGCGTTCGCGGCGCTGGCGGTAGACGTCGACGGCAATGGCGGTATCGAGGGGCGGATTCATCGTGCGATTGTAGCGCCGCCGGCCGCGGCGCGCGAAAGTGCGCGCGAGCGCCGCGCAGCCGGGCCCGCCGGCCGATTGTTGCAAACCATCCACAGGCCGGACGGGCGATTTTCTACCCGGCCGTGCCGCCCGGTTATGATCGGCGACAACGTATACTCCCGGCGGTTCCCTTAAAAAGGCAGATGATGAAATTAATCGGTTCGCTCAGCAGCCCGTACGTCCGCAAGGCGCGGATCGTGCTCGCTGAAAAGAAGATCGACTACAAGCTGGAGCTCGAGAACGTGTGGGCCCCCGATACGAACATTCATGCGTCGAATCCGCTCGGCAAGGTGCCGTGTCTCGTGATGGAAGACGGCGCGGCGGTGTTCGATTCGCGCGTGATCTGCGAATACGTCGATACGCTGTCGCCGGTCGGCAAACTGATTCCGGCTTCGGGGCGCGAGCGCGTCGAGGTGCGCTGCTGGGAAGCGCTGTGCGACGGCGTGCTCGACGCGTCGGTCGCAATCCGTCTCGAACACACGCTGCGCGACGAAGCGCAGCGCAGCGCGAGCTGGATCGCGCGGCAGCAGCGCAAGATCGACGACGGCCTCGTCGCGATGTCGCAAGGCCTGGGCAGCAAGACGTGGTGCGTCGGCAATCATTACACGCTGGCCGACATCTCGCTCGGCTGCGCGCTCGGCTATCTCGACTTCCGGATGCCCGAGCTGAACTGGCGCGAACGTCACCCGAACCTCGACAAGCATTTCGTGAAGCTGTCGCAGCGTCAGTCGTTCGCCGATACGCTGCCGCAGGGCTGACCGGCGGGCCGTATGCCGCAGACTGCGCCCCTGAGAGGGCGCTTTTTTTCGACCTGACCGGTTGACGGGCCGCCACCGACCGAGGCCCGCACACGCGTCAGTCGATCGACGCGTAGACCGTTTCGCCGAGCGTGAACGAATCGCTGCGGGCAATCGGCCACCACTTGTCGTACAGCGTATAGCCGCACGTGTTGCCGTCGAGCAGCGCGCCCGGCTTCAGATATTTCAGCAACTGCGACATCAGCCGGACCTCGTGCGGCGACACCCGCTGCACGATGTGATGCGCGCGCAGCTCCAACGGATGCGACAGCCCGGCCGCCTGCACGAGCTCCTGCAGCGCGTGCAGCGTATTGCGGTGGAAGTTGTAGACGCGCTCGGCCTTGTCGGGCACGACGAGCGCGCGCTGACGCACCGGATCCTGCGTCGCGACACCGGTCGGGCAGCGGTCGGTGTGGCAATGCTGCGCCTGGATGCAGCCGACCGCGAACATGAAGCCGCGCGCCGAGTTCACCCAGTCCGCGCCGATGGCGAGCGTGCGCGCGATGTCGAACGCGGTGATGATCTTGCCGCTCGCGCCGATCTTCACGCGGTCGCGCAGCCCGATGCCGACGAGCGTGTTGTGCACGAGCAGCAGCCCTTCCTGCAGCGGCACGCCGACGTGGTCGGTGAATTCGAGCGGCGCCGCGCCGGTGCCGCCTTCGGCGCCGTCGACGACGATGAAGTCCGGCACGATCCCCGTCTCGAGCATCGCCTTCGCAATGCCGAAGAATTCCCACGGATGGCCGATGCACAGCTTGAAGCCGGTCGGCTTGCCGCCCGACAACGTGCGCAGCCGCTCGACGAATTCGAGCAGCCCGCGCGGCGTCGAGAATTCCGAGTGCGTCGCGGGCGAGATGCAGTCCTTGCCCATCGGCACGCCGCGCGTCTCGGCGATCTCGGGCGTGATCTTCGCGGCCGGCAGCACGCCGCCGTGGCCCGGCTTCGCACCCTGCGACAGCTTGATCTCGATCATCTTGACCTGCGGGTCGGCGGCCTGCTTCGCGAACTTGTCGGGGTTGAACGTGCCGTCGTCGTTGCGGCAGCCGAAGTAGCCGGACGCGATTTCCCAGACGATGTCGCCGCCGTGCTCGCGGTGGTACTTCGATAGCGAGCCTTCGCCGGTGTCGTGCGCGAAGCCGCCTTTCTTCGCGCCGAGGTTCAGCGCGCGGATCGCGTTCGCGGACAGCGAGCCGAAGCTCATCGCCGAGATGTTGAAGATCGAGATGTCGTACGGCTGCGCGCGCGTCGCGCCGACGCGGATCCGGAAGTCATGGTTCGGCAGCCGCGTCGGCGCGAGCGAGTGGCTGATCCATTCGTGCGCGACCGCCTTTACGTTGAGCTCGGTGCCGTAAGGGCGATTGTCGGCGACGTTCTTCGCACGCTGGTAGACGAGGCTGCGCTGCGCGCGCGAGAACGGTTTCTCGTCGGTATCGTCCTCGACGAAGTACTGGCGGATTTCCGGACGGATGAATTCGAACAGGAAGCGGAAGTGGCCCCAGAGCGGGTAGTTGCGCAGGATCGCGTGGCGGTCCTGGTTCAGGTCGTACAGGCCGAGGGCGACGAGCGCCGCCGGGATCGCGATCCACAGCCCCGAGAGCACGTGGAACGACGCGAGCGCGGCCGCCGCGACGAGCAGCAGGACCGCGCACCACATCGCGAGATAGCGTCGTGAAAGCATGGGGACTCCACAGAAGTGAACGGCCGCCATGCGTACGCTGCGCGGCGGCGCGCCGGCCTCGACGGAATCGTGTTCCGCCGGGCGCGGCGTGCCGCAAGTCTAAACCGAACGGGGGTCAGCGTGCTTCGGCGAGGGCCGGCGCGGCGGCCGGAGCGGGCGCGTGGCCCGGCTGGCCGGTGGCCGCGAATTCGATGATGCCGCCGCCCAGGCAGACCTCGCCGTCGTACAGCACGGCCGACTGGCCGGGCGTGACGGCCCATTGCGCGTCGGCGAACGCGAGCGAGAAGCGCTCGCCGCCGGCGCGCGCGAACGTGCATGCGGCGTCGGCCTGCCGGTAGCGCGTCTTCGCGCCGCACGCGAAGCCTTCGGCGGGCGGCTCGCCCGCGACCCAGCTCACGTTGCCGGCGACGAGCTCGCGCGACAGCAGCCACGGATGATCGTGGCCCTGCACGACGTAGAGCGTGTTCGACGGGATGTCCTTCGCAGCGACGAACCACGGTTCGCCGCTGCCGTCCTTGCTGCCGCCGAGGCCGATGCCCTTGCGCTGGCCGAACGTGTAGAACGCGAGGCCGATGTGCTCGCCGACGAGCTTGCCGTCCGGCGTCTTCATCGGGCCCGGTTTCGTCGGCAGATAGCGGTTCAGGAAGTCGCGGAACGGCCGCTCGCCGATGAAGCAGATGCCGGTCGAATCCTTCTTCTTCGCGTTCGGCAGCCCGATCTGCGCGGCGATCTCGCGCACTTTCGTCTTCGGAATCTCGCCGAGCGGGAACATCGTCTTCGACAGCTGCGCCTGGTTCAGCCGGTGCAGGAAATACGACTGGTCTTTCGTATGATCGAAGGCCTTCAGCAATTCGAAGCGGCCGTCGCGTTCGCGCACGCGCGCGTAGTGGCCGGTCGCGATCGTTTCCGCGCCGAGCGACATCGCGTGATCGAGGAACGCCTTGAACTTGATCTCGGCGTTGCAGAGCACGTCCGGGTTCGGCGTACGGCCGGCCGAATATTCGCGCAGGAATTCCGCGAACACGCGGTCCTTGTATTCGGCCGCGAAGTTCACGGCCTCGACGTCGATGCCGATCAGGTCGGCGACCGACACGACGTCGATCCAGTCCTGACGCGTCGAGCAGTATTCGCCGTCGTCGTCGTCTTCCCAGTTCTTCATGAACAGTCCGACGACGTCGTAACCCTGTTCCTTCAGCAGCCACGCGGTCACCGACGAATCGACGCCGCCCGACATGCCCACTACCACACGGCGCTTGCTCATTTGTTTACCGCCTGACGGTCGAATGCGTCCGGCCGCGGCGCGACCGAATGCGTATGCACGAAATCGAGCGGAACGCGCCGCCCGGCCAGATAGTCGTCGACACAGCGCATCACGGCCGGCGACCGGTGGCGTTCGATGCACGCGCGCAGTTCACCGGCCGTCATCCACAGCGTGCGGACGATGCCGTCGTCGAGCCGCTGACCGACGATGCGCTCGCCCGCCGTGCCGCAGAACGTGAAGCGCAGATACGTCGCGCCCGCGCTGCCGGGGCGCTCGTAATGTGCGAGGTACACGCCGACGAGCGCCGTCGGCACGAACGGATGCGCGGTTTCCTCGAGCGTTTCGCGGATCACCGCGTCGGCGAGCGTTTCGCCGGCTTCGAGATGGCCGGCCGGCTGGTTGATGCGCAGGCCCGTCGAAGTTTCTTCCTCGATCACGAGGAAGCGGCCGTCGCGCTCGACGAGCGCCGCGACGGTCACGTGCGGGGTCCAGATTTCGGGTTTCATGGTTCGGCATTTTACCGGTTGCGCCCGGACGCTGCCGGCCGTCTCGTTAGACGAATCCGACCCTTCGGTGCGCGCCGTCGTGCATGGTGCAAGCGTGCGCCGCGCCGCACGTTGGCAACCTCGCACGATCGTGCGGAAAGTGCTGGCGCGCGGAACGCTTTCGGTTAAAGTGCTGCGTGAACGCCGTTGCCCGTGAGCCGGTAGTCAGCCTGTCCGGCTCGTTGTTGCAGTCAGAATCGCAAGACTAGAAATATCAACGATGACTGGAGGAACTGACGATGCATATTGGAGTGCCTGCTGAGACGCGGGCCAACGAGGCGCGCGTGGCCGCGACGCCGGAGACCGTGAAGAAGTACGCGGCCGCCGGCCACCGCGTCAGCGTCGCGAAGGGGGCCGGGACTGCGGCCAGCTATCCGGACGAAGCCTATGCCGCCGCCGGTGCGGAATTGACCGACCAGTCGGCCGCGTTTGGCGCCGACATCGTGCTGAAGGTGCAGGCGCCGACCGATGCGGAACTACCGTCGCTGAAGCGCGGCGCGGTGCTGGTCGGGATGCTCGAGCCGTTCAACGCCGAGCAGGCGGCGAAGCTCGCGGCGGCCGGCGTGACCGGTTTCGCGCTGGAAGCGGCGCCGCGCACCACGCGCGCGCAAAGTCTCGACGTGCTGTCGTCGCAGGCGAACATCGCCGGCTACAAGGCCGTGCTGGTCGCCGCGTCGCTCTATCCGCGCTTCCTGCCGATGCTGATGACGGCCGCGGGCACCGTGAAGGCCGCGCGCGTGCTGGTGCTCGGCGCCGGCGTGGCCGGGCTGCAGGCAATCGCGACCGCGAAGCGGCTCGGCGCCGTGATCGAGGCCTCCGACGTGCGGCCCGCCGTGAAGGAGCAGATCGAATCGCTCGGCGCGAAATTCCTCGACGTTCCGTACGAAACCGACGAAGAGCGCGACGCCGCGCAGGGCGTCGGCGGCTATGCGCGGCCGATGCCGCCGTCGTGGCTCGCGCGTCAGGCCGCGCTCGTGCACGAGCGCGCGAAGCAGGCCGACATCGTGATCACGACCGCGCTGATTCCGGGCCGCCCTGCGCCGACGCTGATCTCGGCGGAGACCGTGCGGGCGATGAAGCCCGGCTCGGTGCTCGTCGATCTCGCGGCCGGCCGCGGGCCGGAAGTCGACGGCCGCAAGGGCGGCAACTGCCCGCTGACGGTGGCCGACCAGGTGATCGTGCACAACGGCGTGACGATCGCGGGCCATACGAATCTCGCCTCGATGGTCGCGTCGGATGCGTCCGCGCTCTACGCGCGCAACCTGCTCGATTTCATGAAGCTGATCGTCACGAAGGAAGGCGTGCTGAACATCGACCTCGCCGACGACATCGTCGCGGCGACGCTGTTGTGCCGCGACGGCGAAGTGACCCGCAAATAACGGAGGAGACCATGGAAGTCATCAATCACACGGTGATCAACGTGATCATCTTCGTGCTGGCGGTGTACGTCGGCTACCACGTGGTGTGGAACGTCACGCCCGCGCTGCATACGCCGCTGATGGCCGTGACCAACGCGATTTCGGCGATCGTGATCGTCGGCGCGATGCTGGCCGCCGCGCTGACCGTCGGCGCGACCGGCAAGGTGTTCGGCACGCTCGCGGTCGCGCTGGCGGCCGTCAACGTGTTCGGCGGCTTTCTCGTGACGAGACGGATGCTCGAGATGTTCCGCAAGAAGGAGCCCAAGCGTGTCGAGGGCGGCAAGGAGGGCGCGCGATGAGCATGAACGTCGTCACGCTGCTGTACCTCGTCGCATCGGTGTGCTTCATCCAGGCGCTGAAGGGGCTGTCGAACCCGAAGAGCGCGCGGCGCGGCAATCTGTTCGGCATGGTCGGGATGGCCATCGCGATCCTCACGACGATCGCGCTGATCGTCAAGCAGGCCGCGTGGCTCGGCGCGAACCTGCCGCTCGGGCTCGCGCTCGTGCTCGGCGCGCTCGTCGTCGGCGGTGCGGTCGGCGCGTTCGTCGCCGCGCGCGTCGAAATGACCAAGATGCCGGAACTCGTCGCGGCGATGCACTCGCTGATCGGTCTCGCGGCCGTCTGCATCGCGTATGCGGTCGTGTCGGAGCCCGAAGCGTTCGGGCTCGTGCCGCAGGACGCGGTGTCGTCGAACTTCATTCCGTACGGCAACCGCGTCGAGCTGTTCATCGGCACGTTCGTCGGCGCGATCACGTTCTCGGGTTCGGTGATCGCGTTCGGCAAGCTGTCCGGCAAGTACAAGTTCCGCCTGTTCCAGGGCGCGCCCGTCGTGTACGCAGGCCAGCACCTGATCAACCTGATGCTCGCGATCGCGATGCTCGGCTTCGGCATCCTGTTCTTCATCACGCAGGCGTGGCTGCCGTTCATCATCATGACGGCGATCGCATTCGTGCTGGGCGTGCTGATCATCATCCCGATCGGCGGCGCGGACATGCCGGTGGTCGTGTCGATGCTGAACTCGTACTCGGGCTGGGCCGCCGCCGGCATCGGCTTCTCGCTGAACAACGCGATGCTGATCATCGCGGGTTCGCTCGTCGGTTCCTCCGGTGCGATCCTGTCGTACATCATGTGCCACGCGATGAACCGCTCGTTCTTCAACGTGATCCTCGGCGGCTTCGGTGGCGAGGCCGCGGCCGGCGGCGCGGCGGGTGCGCAGGAGCAGCGCCCCGTGAAGTCGGGCTCGGCCGACGATGCGGCGTTCATGCTCGGCAACGCGGAATCGGTCGTGATCGTGCCGGGCTACGGGCTGGCCGTCGCGCGTGCGCAGCATGCGCTGAAGGAGCTGACCGACAAGCTGATCGAGAAGGGCGTCGACGTGCGCTACGCGATCCACCCGGTCGCCGGGCGGATGCCGGGCCACATGAACGTGCTGCTCGCGGAAGCGGAAGTGCCGTACGACATCGTGTTCGAGATGGAGGACATCAACGGCGAGATGGGGCAGGCGGACGTCGTGCTCGTGCTCGGCGCGAACGACGTCGTGAACCCGGCCGCGAAGAACGATCCGAAGTCGCCGATCGCGGGCATGCCGATCATCGAGGCGTACAAGGCGCGCACGGTGATCGTCAACAAGCGCTCGATGGCGGCCGGCTACGCGGGGCTCGACAACGACCTGTTCTACATGGACAAGACGATGATGGTGTTCGGCGACGCGAAGAAGGTCATCGAAGACATGGTGAAGGCGGTCGAGTAGCGCGTGCGAGCGGTCCGACCGTGCGATGCGGCCGGGTGCGGTTCGACAATGGGGCCCGTCTGGCGGATGCCGGCCGGGCCCCGATCGTTTACGGGCGCACGATTCGTTCGACGCACGCGGCGATCGTGTCGCGCACGCGCACGATCGCCGGAGCGCGCTGCGCGCTCGTCGGGCCGCTCGGCGATTCGCTGACCGAGCCGCCGATCGGCGAGGCGGGGCTCGTGAGCGCGCGTATCGACACCGATGAACTCGTGCGCGCGCGCTACGACTTCGACGTGGTCGGCGCACTATGCGCGCGCCGACGTGTTCTCGCTGCACGTCGACGAGCGGCCGAAGCGGCCCTTGGTGTTCGGGGCATCAGCAGGGCAGGGGTGCCCCCGCGCGGGGCGCCGCCCGCGCGAATCGACGCGGCTGCGTCAGCGCATCGGCGTTTCCGCGATCCGCATGTAGTCGGCGATGCGCCGGCCTTCCATGTCCGGAAACTGCTCGTGCACGGTGATGTCGCCCATCCGCGCGATGTCGAACGTGCGGAAGTCGCCGCGCAGCTCGCACCACGCGCCGATCGTCCAGCGCCCGCCCCAGTAGACGAGCCCGAGCGGCCACACGCGCCGCTTCGTATGCGCACCGAGCCGGTCGCGATACGTGAAGCTGACGATATGGCGCGTATCGACGGCCTGGTGGATCGCATCGACCTTCGCGAAGAACGCTTCGTCGATGTGAAACGACGGCGCGAACACCGGCAGGCGATCGAGTGCGGTGCGCTTGTCGGCCGGCATCGCGGACGCGATCTTGGCGAGCGCCGATCGCGCGCCGCCCGCGAAGCGCGCGCCGCCCCAGGTTTCGAGCATCCGCGCGCCGGCCGCGAGCGCGGCCAGCTCCTCGGCCGTGAACGTGAGCGGCGGCAGGCTCGCGTTGCGGTTCAGCCGGTAGCCGATCCCCGCTTCGCCTTCGATCGGCACGCCCGACAGCTGCAGGTCGCGCACGTCGCGATAGACCGTGCGCGGCGACACCGACAGCCAGTCGGCGAGTTGCTGGGCGGTCGTCAGACGCCGCCCGCGCAGCAGTTCGGCGATCTGGAACAGGCGGTCGGCACGGCGCGTCATGGCTGCACCTCGGCTCCTTCGGGGACGGGAATGTCGCGATGATAGCGCCGCGCCGGCCGCGCGGCGGCGGCACGCGCGCTCAGTGGCATTTCGGCGCGTGCAGCCCGACGCGGTTGCCTTCCGTGTCGATCAGATAGCCGATGTAGCCGTAGTTGTTCGGCAGTTCGACGACCGAGCCCTGCACGACGCCGCCCGCGCGCTTCGCGCGATCGAGCGCCGCGACGACCGATTCGCCGGCGTTCAGATACACGAGCACGCCGTTCGCGCTCGGCTTGAGCTGCTGCGGATCGAACACGATGCTGCCGCCCGTGCTGGACGCCTCGTGGTCGAAGATCGCCATCGGCACGCCGCCGATCACTTCGCGGTGCAGCGTGGTCTGCAGCACGGCTTCGTAGAAGCGGATCGCGCGGTCGAAATCGAGCGACGGAATGTCGAACCACGCGATCGCGCGATCGGCCGCGCCGGTGGCGGCGGTCTTTGCGGTTGCAGTTGCAGTTGCGGACGTCATGACGAGCTCCTTTTTTTCGTTCGGATTCTGTTGGAAACCAGCCTGGCATTGCGCCGGGATTGCAGTGTGATCGACCGCTGCTGACAGCGTGCTGTCAGCAGTCGTTGCGGTCCTGACAGCGCGCGGACGCATTGCGCCGAACGGCGGGAGCGGGAGCGGGACGGGGAAGGTACGCGGCCGGGCGGCCGGGCATGGCGGTGGGTGGCAGCAGCCGGCGCGCGCGGCGCCGGTGCGGGTGGCGACGACGCTTACGCGTCGCCGTCCGATGCGGCCGGGCGCGCCTTCACGCTGCCGGCGATCAGGTCGAAACGGAACAGCCGGCATTCGAGCGCGCCGTTGAACAGCGGCGTCTTCGCCGATTCGCGCAGCCGCAGCTGGCCGGGCAGCGCGCGGTCCGACGTCAGCAGGAACGCCTGCCAGCCGGCGAAGCGCTGCTTCAGCGCATCGCCGAGCGCGTTGAAGAACTCGCTGTCGGGCGCGTCGGTGTGCGTGCGGCGGAACGCGTCCTCGTTGCCGCGGTTGCGGCCGGTTTCGCGCGCCTCGCCGCGTGCGCTGCGGCCGCGCACCTCGATCCGCTCGCCGTACGGCGGATTCGCGACGATCAGGCCCGGCCCGTCGCACGGCGGCGTCATGCCGCGTGCATCGACCTGCTTGAGCCAGACGGACGGCACGCCCGCGCGCTCGAGGTTCGCGCGCGCCTTCTCGAGCATGTCGCCGGAGATGTCGCTGCCGTAGACGCGCAGATCGTCGCGCCGGCCGCGCGCCGCGCGCTTCGCGTCGATCGCGGCGACCTTCAGCCCCTGCCAGGCCGTGATGTCGTACTGCTTCAGCTTCTCGAAACCGAATCGGCGCTCGACGCCCGGCGCGACGCCGAGCACCATTTGCGCGGCTTCCGCGAGGAACGTGCCGCTGCCGCACATCGGGTCGTACAGCGGCGTGCCGGGCGTCCAGCCGGTCAGGCGCAGGATGCCGGCCGCGAGGTTCTCGCGCAGCGGCGCCGCGCCCTTGTCGAGACGCCAGCCGCGCTTGAACAGCGGCTCGCCCGACGTGTCGAGGTACAGCGTGCAGTCGGTGGCCGTCAGGAACGCGAACACGCGCACGTCGGGTGCGCTGGTGTCGATGCTCGGGCGTGCGCCGGTCTTGTCGCGCATCCGGTCGCAGATCGCGTCCTTGACGCGCAGCGTCGCGAATTCGAGGCTCTTCAGCGGCGACTTGATCGCGGTGATGTCGACGCGCAGCGTCTGCGTCGCCGCGAACCAGCGTTCCCAGGGCTGCTCGAGCGCGAGCGCGTAGACGTCCTGCTCGCTGCGGTACGGGCGGTGCGCGATCTTCAGCAGAATCCGGCTCGCGATCCGCGAGTGCAGGTTCGCGGCCATCCCGGCGGCCCAGCCGCCGCGGAAATGGACGCCGCCCGGCACCTGCGCGCCCGCGGCGAACGGCGCGCCGTCCAGGTGACGGCCGGCGATCTCGGCCAGCTCGGCGGCGAGCGCCGCTTCGAGGCCGCGCGGGCAGGGAGCGAAAAAGTCGTACAGGGTGGGCGAGGACATAAGGCGGGTGCGGGGACGTACAAAAGTCCAGTATTGTACGCGGCGCCGGCGCGTGCGGCCCGGCGTCGGCCGCAACGCGCGGTTCGCGGC
>NZ_KV786498.1:0-565 GCF_001806955.1 Burkholderia sp. HMSC10F09 | reverse complement strand
CGCTCGCGGCGACGGTGCCCGCGCGCGCGATCGCGGCCGTCCAGTCCGCGCCGAAGCGCGTCGTCGTGATCGGCGGCGCGCTCGCGGAAACGGCCTTCGCACTCGGCGGCGAGCACGCGCGCGGCTACCGGCTCGTCGGCGCGGACACCACGTGCACGTATCCGGAGGCCGCGAAGCGCTTGCCGAAGGTCGGCTATCAGCGCGCGCTGTCGGCCGAAGGTTTGCTGTCGTTGCGGCCCGATCTCGTGCTCGCGTCGGCGGAAGCCGGTCCGCCGGCCGCGATCGCGCAAGTCGCGCGCGCAGGCGTCGCGGTGCAGACCTTCGACGAGCATCACGATGCCGAATCGGTACGCGCGAAGATCGCCGGCATCGCGCAGGCGTTCGACATGCGCGATGCCGGCGTCGCGCTGCTGCGGCAGTTCGACCGCGACTGGCAGGCCGCGCGCGCTACCGTCGCCGCGCACGTGCCGGGCGGCGCGCAGCCGCCGCGCGTGCTGTTCGTGCTCAATCACACCGGCAACCAGGCGCTCGTCGCCGGCCGGCGCACGGCGGCCGACGCGATGAT
>NZ_KV786497.1:0-8731 GCF_001806955.1 Burkholderia sp. HMSC10F09 | reverse complement strand
CCAGCACCCCAGCACCCCAGCACCGTCCCGTCCCACCCCGTCTCGCTTTCCCGCCCCGAACCCCCGCGCTGCGCTATGCTTCCCCAAGCCTTGCGTCGCACACAGCTTCCCGCGACGCACCGAGCCGCCATTCGCCCAACGCTCCACCCAGAGTTATCCACAATTTCTGTGGAAAACCTTGTGGAAAGTCGGCCGGATGGCCCGGCCGGGCGGCTCGCGGGCTGGCCTGCCTATAAACAGACCTTTGCCGCCTGCCCGGAATCAATTGATTCGATTCCTCACTTACCGGAAGGAGAACACCATGGCCTATCGTGTTGCGGTCGTCGTCGGCAGTCTGCGTCGCGGTTCGTGGAACCGCGCGCTCGCGCATGCCGTGATCTCGCTCGCCCCGTCGGACCTGTCGTTCGAATTCGTCGAGATCGGCGAACTGCCGCTGTACAGCCAGGATTACGACGCGGATTTTCCAGAGGTCGCGAAGCGGTTCAAGCAGTCGATCGAAGCCGCCGATGCGCTGTTGATCGTCACGCCCGAATACAACCGCTCGATTCCCGGCGTGCTGAAAAACGCGCTCGACTGGGGCTCGCGCCCGTGGGGTTCGAATTCGTGGGCCGGCAAGCCTGGCGCCGTGCTCGGCACGTCGCCGGGCGCGACCGGCACCGCGCTGGCGCAGCAGCATCTGCGCAACGTGCTCTCGTATCTCGACGTGAAGCTGCTCGGGCAGCCCGAGATGTTTATCAAGCACGATCCGACGCGCATCGACGACGAAGGCAAGATCGTCAACGAGGACACGCGCAAGTTTCTGCAGGGCTTCGTCGACCGCTACGCGGACTGGGTCCGCCTACTGAAGAAGTGAAGTTCGTCTGATCGCCGCGCGGCGCGCCCGGCCGGTGCCGTGAGGCGCCGGCCGTCGTCACGGGCGTGGGTGCTGCTCGTCGCGCCCGTCGCGGATCTCGATCAGGATCGCGTCGAGCAGCGCGATGTCGAACGGCTTCGACAGCACGCGTACGTTGACGCTGCGCGTGCGGTCGAGCTCCTCCGCATAGCCGGTGACGAGGATCACCGGCAGTTTCTCCGGCCGCTTGTCGATCGCCTCGGCGAGATCGATGCCGTTGAGGCGGCCCGGCATGTGAATGTCCGAGATCACGAGGTCGAACGCGTTGTCGTCGGTGGCGCTTTCGATCAGGCGCAGCGCGTCGTCGCCGGTCGCCACATAGGTCACGCGGTGGCCGAGCAGCGACAGCAATGCTTCTGTGCCGGCCGCGACTTCGCTGTTGTCTTCGACGAGCAGCACGTGCAGCCCGGTGTGCGGCGCGACGTGCGCGGCGGCCGGCGGCCGCGTCGTGATGTCCTCGGCCCGTGCGCGCGGCAAATAGAGCCGCACCGACGTGCCGGCACCGACCGCGCTGTCGATCGTCGCGAGCCCGCCCGAGCGCTCGCAGAACGCGAATACCTGCGGCAGCCCGAGGCCCGTGCCCATGCCGTGCGCCTTCGTCGTGAACAGCGGCTCGAACGCGCGCGACAGCACGTCGGGCGCCATGCCCGAGCCCGTATCGTCGAACGACAGCTGCGCGAAATCGCCGGTCAGCGGGAAGCCGTCCTCGCGGCGCAGCGTCACGTTGCGCGCGCCGACCGTGAAGCGGCCGCCGGTCGGCATGGCATCGCGTGCATTCACCGCGAGATTGATGACTGCGAGCTCGAGCTCCGCGACGTCGACACGAATCGGCCACACGCCCGGATCGATCGCGACGATGAGCGACGATTTCGAGCCGAGCGACGTCTTCAGCAGTTCGCGGCACGAGCCGAGCCATTGCCCGACGTCGATCGTCTCGCTGTGCAGCGGCTGCTTGCGCGCGACGCCGAGCAGCTGGCGCGTCAGCGACTGGCCGTTCTTCAGCGCGCGTTCGATCGCGCCGAGCTCCTTGTCGAGATGCTCGGCGTTGCGCCGCCGCATGATCTGCACGTTGCTCGAGATGATCATCAGCAGGTTGTTGAAGTCGTGCGCGACGCTGCCGACGAGGTTGCCGAGCGCCTGCATCTTGCGCGACTGCCGGTACGCCGATTCGATCGAGCGCCGCATCGACGCCTCCGCCTGCCAGCGTTCCCACGCGCGCTCCTCGGCCTTGAGCCGCTTCAGCGACAGCCAGATCACGCACCACAGCGCGATCGACGGCGCGAACATCGACAGGAACAGCACGCTCAGATGCTCGTACCATTCGCGCCAGATCGCGGACGCCCGATACGTGCAAATCACATAGACGGGATAGCTGCCGACCTGCCGGTACGCGACGATCTCGCTGCCGCTGCCGCCGTGATGCACGCGCACGACGCCCGCGCGCGGATCGTTGTGCGGGTTGCCGAACGTCGCCTCGCGATCGGTGTGCGTCGCCGACGGCAACTGCGGATACGACGCGAGCACCGCGCCGTCGGAGCGCGCGAGCGCCATCGTCATCGGCGTTTTCGCGCCGCCGAGCAAATCGCGGTAGAACGCGTTGAAATAGGACGACTTCAGCGCGATCGACACCATCCCCGCGAACGATCCGTCGCTGTTGCGCCGCGCGATGCCGGTGTTGAATACCGGAATGTTCTCCAGCTTCAGCGGCCCCATCATCAGCTTCGAGATGTGCTCGATCACGCGGCCGTCGCGGATGCCGATGAAGTCTTCGCGGTTCTCGATCGACGCGTACGGCGCGGGGTAATAAAGCGAGTTCGCGAGCAGCATCCCGCTTGCGCCGAAGATCGACACGGCCGCGACCTGCGGATAGCCGCCGGCGATCGTATTGAGCGCGTCATGGATGTCGGCCTCCTCGTTGCGCACGGTCGCGTCCTTCATGTCCTGCACGAGATCGACGATCCGCGCGTCGAGCGTTTCCGTCAGGTCGAAGACCTTCAGCGCATGTTCCTCGGCGACGCGCACGGTGCGCATGGTCACGTCGCTGGCGGCCGCCTCGCGTGCCTTCAGGTCGTTGTAAGCCATCACGACCACATAGATGCACGGCAGCACGATCGCCGCGACGAGCAGCACGATCAACGTGATGCGGCGGACCGCGAAGTCGTGTTCGGGCGCACCGGATGCGTAGTTGCCGTCGTCCTGCCAGTCGTCGGCGGGAGCGGTGACGGGAGTACGGGATTCGGCGGGCCGGTCGGACGTCATTCGGTAGGAGGGTCTTGCAGAGGTGCCTGCCATCATAAACGAGTTGCGTCGGCGATCCGTGCGCAAGGCGACAGCCGCGGCGGCAAGCATATCGCGCGAAGCAAATCGTCAGATTGAAAACGCGACGAATCCGGAAGCGCAAACGTACACAAAGAAAAATTTTGCGTCTTCGTGTCAAAAATGGTCGCGAGTGTTTTCGGAATAGGCGACGGCTGAATCGATTCTGTTCGAAGCAGTAAAAATGGCGAGTTGCGGTGCTTTCGGTTTACTCCGAGAATCGCGCGTTGCTTTCCCTATGACAGATAGATATGCGCCCGCCGGTATCCGCCGCGCGGCGCGTCGCGCTCATGCGCGGCGCTGCCTGCGTGCCGCACCGGCGGCTGCCGCGTACGCGACGTCCGGCGCTCAAGAAGCGCTCCGGAAAGTCGTTAACGCGAGAGAGACCATTCCGTATTTCGCTTCACTGCCATGTCCTTGCCGATTGTGATTGCCGACGATTCGCTGCTTGCGCGCAAACTGTTGGCGAAAGCCTTGCCGGGAGACTGGGACGTCGATGTCGCGTATGCAGCGAATGGTCGAGAGGCCTTGGCGCTCTATCGTGACGGCAAAGCTTCCGTGATGTTTCTGGACCTGACGATGCCCGACATGAACGGCTATCAGGTGCTCGAAACACTGCGCCACGAGGATATGAACACGTTCGTGATCGTGGTATCCGCTGACATCCAGCCGCAGGCGCAAGCGCGCGTCCGCGAGCTCGGCGCGATCGCGTTCGTCGCCAAACCCGTGACGTCGGAGGCATTGCTGCCCATTCTCAAGGAGTATGGGTTGTATGCCTGACTCGGTGTTCACGGCGGAGCAACGCGACGCGTTGCAGGAGATCGCCAATCTCGCGATGGGCCGCGCCGCGGCACGGCTCGCGGTGCTGCTGGGCCGCTTCATCGAACTGTCGGTGCCGCGCGTGCGCGTCGTCCATGCGGCCGAGGCGGGACGCGCGCTGCGCGAGATGACGGGGATCGACGACAACGTGACCGCCGTGCGCCAGGGTTTCCGGTCCGACATCAAGGGCGAGGCGATCGTGCTCTGCCGCAGCGCGGGCGTCGGGCGGCTGATGTCGCTCGTCGAGCGCACCTTCGGCGGCGGCACGCACGGCGGGATGGCGACGCAGGACGAACTCGTGTTCGACGTCGCGAACGCGCTGATGGGCGCATGCGTCGCGTCGATTCTCGACGAGCTCGGCCGCAAGCCGGTGTTCTTTCCGCCGGGCCTGCTCGGCACCAACGTGTCGTTCGAGGACGTGTTCCAGCCGACCGTGCTCGCATGGAGCGTCGCGCTGCTGCTCGAAGTGAATTTCGGTCTCGAGGATCACGCGTTTCGCGCACATTTCGTGATGCTGATGGCCGAAGACTCGATCCGGCTGATGGGCGACGCGCTCGACGCGTTGCTGTCCGCGCTATGACGACCGAACGCGCATCGCTCAGCGATCTCGTGATCGAGCGCGTCGGCTTCGGGCTGTTCGTGCTCGATCGCCGGATGACCGTGCTGATGTGGAATCGCTTCATGCAGGACCACAGTGGCGTGCCGGCCGCCGACGTGATCGGCCGCAACCTCTTCGACTGCTTCCCCGACCTGCCGCGCGCGTGGCTCACGCGCAAGCTCGACAGCGTGTTCCAGCTCGGCAGCTTCGCGTTCAGCTCGTGGGAGCAGCGGCCCTATCTGTTTCGTTTCGAGCACGATCGGCCGATCACGGGCGGCGTCGACTACATGCAGCAGGACTGCACGTTCATGCCGCTCACGCGCGGCCGCGACGTCGAAGCGGTGTGCGTGACGATCTCGGATGTCACGCACGTCAGCGTGATGCAGCGCGAGCGCGAAGAGGCGGTCGCGAAGCTGCGCGAGCATGCGAACCGCGACGGCCTCACCGGCATCGCGAACCGGCGCTACTTCGAGACGCGGCTCGGCGAAGAGTTCGCGCGCTGGCAGCGCTACGGCGGCGATCTGTCGATGCTGCTGTTCGATCTCGATCACTTCAAGGCGATCAACGACCGCTTCGGCCATGCGGTCGGCGATGCGGTGCTGCGCGAGACCGCGCGCCGCGTGGCGGCGATCGTGCGCGCGCAGGATACGTTCGGCCGCTTCGGCGGCGAGGAATTCGCGCTGCTGCTGCCCTGCACGAATCTCGACGAAGCGCTGCAGGTCGCGGACAAGGTGCGCGACGCGATCGGCCGCACGACGGTGGACGCAGAAGGCGTCAGCGTCGCGGTGACGGCGAGCGTCGGCGCCGCGTGCGCGAAACTCGGACAGCCCGCATGCGACGCGCTCGTCAACGACGCGGACGCCGCGCTCTATCGCGCGAAACGGCTCGGCCGCGACCGCTCGGTCGGCTACGCGTAGGCGGCGCGGTCGATCAGTCGGTCGGTCCGTCAGTGCTTCGCGATGTCGGCCAGCACGCCGGCGAGCACGGCCGGCTGCGACATGAACGGCGAATGGCTGCTGTCGAGCTGATGCACGTGCGTCGGATTGCCGGGCGCGAACGCATCGGCTTCGTCGATGAAGCGCTGCTGCAGCGCCGGCAGCAGTACGCGATCCTGCAGGCACTTGATGTAGTGGCGCTCGATCGCGCCCCATCGCGCGGCCGTCGTCGGGATCGCCGTCGCGAACGGCGCGGCCGGCACGTCGCAGCTCATCAGGTTCGCCACTGCGTCGAAATCGGCCTGCGGGACGTCGTCGCAAAGCGCGCGGCGCGTCGCCGCGCGATAGTCGGCGTCGCCGCTGCGCGGGTCGATCCGCAACGCGCCGGCAACGCGCGGGCTCGCGAGCATCAGCGGGCCGAGCAATTCCCCGCGGTTCTCCGGTGCGCGCACGTAGTCGAGGCCCGGTACGCCCGCGGCCGGCATGAAGGCGGCCAGATAGACGAGCTTCGCGATCTTGTCCGGCGCGCGTTCGGCAGCTGCGGTGATCGCGAGGCCGCCCATGCTGTGGCCGACCAGGATCACCTTGCCGCGGCCGAGCGCGTATGCGTCGTCGACCGCCTGCATCACCTGCGTCGCGTAATCGTCGAGCGTCGTGTTCGCGACCGGCGACGGCTCGGCGCCGAACGCGTCCTTGTCGAGCGGCCGCACGTGATACGACGCGGGAAAGCGCGCGTGGAGGCCGTGCGCGGGCAGATCGCGCGCGATCGACAGATGGCCGCGCGCGGCCAGCGCGGCCGCGACGTGCGCGAAGCACCACGCGCCATGCCATGCGCCGTGCACGAGCACGAAAACCGGGTGATCGGACTGCGAGGGGGCGGTCACGTTCGTCTCCATGGATCTGCGTTTTTATCAGGACAAAGCGTCATCTTAGACGAACGCGGCGTGCCGCAAGCGGGCCGCCGCACTGCGCGCGCCGGCAGTCGCCTGCGCGACGACGATGCTGCCCCGAATGTCTCGCCGAGGCCACAATTTCGTGCGAGTCTGATTCAAATTTGCGGAAAAGCGCGTTAGTTTGACGCTTTCCCGCCGTCTTCCGCTGCTTCACCGATGAACGTCGACTATCTCTTCTACCGGAAACCGGACAAGCCCGGCCCCTACTCGCTCGACGACCTCGGCGACGTCGCGCCGCCGATCGGCGCGAGCGACGCGGTGCGCGCCGGCATCGCGCGCGTGTTCGAGGAAATCGACTGGGCGGAATCGCCCGACGTGCCGGGCGCGTGGTTCGGCACCGGCGGCGCGGTGTTCCAGTTCACGGCCGAACCGGACGGCCGCGTCACGAGCTTCATGGGGTCGCGCCTGGAGCGCCGTGCGATGCTGCAGCTGACGCGCGAAATGGGGCTGATCGCGCTCGATCTGCAGCGCGACATCGTCTACGGCTGACGCGGCTGCCGCCGCGCGATTCGCCGGGCCGCATGCCGGTGCCCCCGGCGGCGCCGGCCTTGGCGGCCGCTCCCGCTGCGGCGCGGCTTTCTGGCTGGCGCGCGCGGCAGCAACCGCCCGCCATCGATCTTCAAAGATTGCTATACTTTCGCCCAATTCCGGCAACCGGCCGGTAATTTGTGCCTGTCTGCGTCGATCGTTCGACTATCTCGCACGCATTTGCCGCCTGACCATCCCAGCCGGGCATCGCTTCTTCAATCGCCCCGCGCGGGTGTCTCCGTGGAGCTCGTCTTGGCCGTTTCCAATCTCGTCGTGGACGAACAAGAAACCGACGCCGCTGCCGTCACATCGGGCAGTTCTTTCTACCTCGCGATGCGCATCCTGCCGGCCGTGCAGCGCGACGCGATGTTCCAGGTCTACGCGTTCTGCCGCGCGGTGGACGATATCGCCGACAGCGACCTGCCGCGCGCCGAGCGCGCCGCGGGCCTCGAACGCTGGCGCGCCGACATCGACGCGTGCTTCGCCGGCCATCCGCCGCGCCACCTGGTCGCGCTCGAACGCGAAATCCGCGCATTCAATCTGCAGCGCGACGACTTCCACGCGATGATCGACGGGATGGCGATGGACGCCGCCGAGGATATCTGCGCGCCCGACGAGCCGACGCTCGACCTCTATTGCGACCGCGTGGCGAGCGCGGCCGGCCGGCTGTCGGTGAGAATTTTCGGGATGCCGGAAGCCGAAGGCATCAAGCTGTCGCACCACCTCGGCCGCGCGCTGCAATTGACGAACATCCTGCGCGACATCGACGACGACGCGGCGATCAACCGCTGCTATCTGCCGCGCGAACTGCTGCAGCGCGAAGGGATCGCGATTTCCGATCCGGCCACGATCGCGCGCGACCCGGCGTTGCCGCGCGTGTGCGCGACGCTCGTCGAACGCGCGCTCGAACATTTCAGGCAGGCCGATGCGGTGATGGACACGTGCGCACGCGCGCAGGTGAAGGCGCCGCGGATCATGTCGGGCGCGTATCGCTGCATTCTCGAGGCGGCGGTCGCCCGCGGCTTTGCGGCACCGCGCGCGCCGCTGCGCAAGCCGAAGGCGCGGATGCTGATGATCGCCGCGCGCTACGCGCTGTTCTGAGCCGATGCCCAGAACCGTCCACGTGATCGGTGCCGGTCTCGCGGGCCTGTCGGCCGCCGTCGAGCTGCAACGTCGCGGGCGGCGCATCGTGCTGCACGACGCGCACGCGCATGCGGGCGGCCGTTGCCGCTCGTGGTTCGACTCGACGCTCGGTACGACGGTCGACAGCGGCCTGCATCGCGTGTTCGCGGGGCAGGCGGCGACGCAGCGCTATCTGCGCACGATCGGCGCGGCCGATCAGCTGACGGGCCCGTCGTCGTCCGAGTTTCCGGTCGTCGATCTCGCGTCGCAGCAGCGCTGGACGCTGCGCTTCGGCAATCGGCGCTGGCCGTCGTGGCTGTTCGACGCGACCGCGCGCGCACCGGGCACGACGCCGCTCGACTACGCGTCGCTCGCCTCGCTCGCGTTCGCGCGCACCGGCCGCTCGCTCGCGCAGACGATGCGCTGCGACGGCGTGCTCTGGGAGCGCTGGCTGCGGCCGCATTTTCTTCGCGTGCTGAACGTCGAGCCGCGTCATGCGACCGCCGAGCTGGCGCGCGCGGCCCTGTGCGGGACGCTCGCGGCCGGCGGCCCCGGCTGCCGGCCGCTC
>NZ_KV786496.1:391-5993 GCF_001806955.1 Burkholderia sp. HMSC10F09 | reverse complement strand
CCGCGGCTGCCGGACAGCCACGGCGAACGCGCGAGCCGCCGCTACGGCGTCGGCGGCGCGCGCCGCGAAGCCGCGGACGGCTTCGCGACCGTGTACGGCATCGGCTTGCCTGCGCTACGGCGCGCGGCACGCGACGTGCCGGACGATCCCGAGGCCGCGCGCGTCGATGCGTGCTTCGCACTGATCGCCGCGCTCGACGACACGAATCTGCTGCATCGCGGCGGCCAGGCCGGCCTCGATTTCGCCCGCGCGACCGCGCGCGCGTTCGTCGCACGCGGTGGTGTGCGCGCGAGTGACTGGCGCCGGCACGCGGTGGCCGCGCATCGCGCGTTCGTCGCGCGACGGCTGAGCCCAGGCGGCGCGGCCGACCTGCTCGCGATGAGTCTCTTCGTCGATGCATTCGACGCCGGCGAGGGCGCGCGATGACGCTCGCGATCCTTTGCTCGGGGCAGGGCGCGCAGCGCGCCGACATGTTTGCGCTGGCGGGCGCCGCGCCGCAGGCCGACGCGCTGTTCGCCCACGCGGGCCGGCTGCTCGGCGACGATCCGCGCGTGTGGGTGCGCGAGGCCGCGCCGGATGCGTTGCGCGAGAACCGCGCCGCGCAGATTCTCTGTACGGTGCAGGCGCTCGCGGCGGCCGCGCTGCTCGACGCGCTGTGGCCGCGTCGGCGCTGCGTCGCCGGCTACAGCGTTGGCGAAGTGGCATCGTGGAGCGTCGCCGGCAGCCTCGATCCGCACGACGCGCTCGATCTCGCGGACGCGCGCGCACGTGCAATGGACGCCGCGAGCGGCGGCGACGAGCGCATGGCGTTCGTGCGCGGCTTGTCGCGTGCGCAGCTCGCCGCACTGTGCGACGGGCGCGAGGCGGCGATCGCCATCGCGAACCCGGGCGATGCGTTCGTGATCGCGGGCCGCCAGGCGGATGTCGATGCGGTCGCCGCGGACGCGGCGCGCGACGGCGCCCAGCGCGTCGCGCCGGTCTGCGTGCGGATCGCTTCGCACACGCGGCGCCTGGCGGCCGCCGTGCCCGCATTCCGCGCGTCGCTCGCGGCCGTGCGCGTGCAGCGGCCGCTTACCGGCACGCGATTGTTTTCGGGGATCGACGGCGCATCGGTGCTCGACGTCGACGCGGGCCTCGACAAGCTCGCCCGGCAGATCGCCGAGCCGGTCGAGTGGGCGGCCTGTCTTGCTGCATGCGTCGAAGCGGGCGCGACCGCGTTTCTCGAACTCGGGCCGGGCCGCGCGCTCGCCGACATGGCGAGCGGCGCCTACCCGGCGCTGCCGGCGCGCAGCATCGCCGATTTCCGCTCGATCGACGGCGTCGCGCAGTGGCTCGCGCGCGTCGCAGCGCACTGATCGGGCGCGTCGCAGCGCACGCATCGCCGCTCGCTCGCGGCCGAGTGTTGCGTCGGCGCAGCAGCGTCGCGACGCGCGCTTGCCACGCGATTCGGCATCGCTACAATGGCGCGCGCCATGAGACCAGCCGCCTTTCTCGTCGCCGCGCTCGGCTGCGCGGCGACTGCCCACGCCGCGCAGATTCCGTCCGACGCCGCCTCGGTCGGCGCCTATTTTTCATACGACAATGCGGCCGCCGACGCGACCGTCGCGCTGATCGCGCACGCGCAGCGGCGCGTGCTGCTCGCGGGCTACGCATATGTGCCGCCCGCGGTGGCGAGCGCATTGCGCGCGGCGCGCGTGCGCGGCGTCGACGTGCGCGTCGTGCTCGTGCGTTCCGCGCGGGCAGGCAAGTACAGCGGCGCCGGCTATCTGAAGTCGGCCGGCATCGATGTCGCGATCGATTCGCGGCGCACCGAGCCGATGCCGCGTTTCGTGATCGTCGACGACAGTGTCGCGCTGCCGACCTCGTCCGAGGGCACGGCCGCACAAGCCGAAACGGTCAACGTGTTCGAGCGCGCACCCGAACTCGCGCAGTCGTATACGCAGTCGTTCTGGCGGCTCTATCGGCAGGCGGCCGGACTCTGAGGTTGCCCGACCGCGCTCGTGTGCGCAGTGCGCGCCGCGCGCGTACGCATCGTTCCCGTCGAGGCGCGCGGCAATCGCCGGTATGACCCCGCTTGCATCGGCCGCGTCGATGCACGAAGCTGCATGAGCAGGGCGCGCGCATCGTGCGATCGTTCCGGCGGCGCGCAGGGAGCCGATCATGTTCGAATGTTTCGCCGATCGGGCGGACGCGGGTAGCCAGCTGGCTGCCGCGCTGCACGCGTATGCGGCGCGCGACGACGTCGTCGTGCTCGCGCTGCCGCGCGGCGGCGTGCCGGTCGCCTACCCGGTCGCACGGGCGCTGCACGCGCCGCTCGACGTGCTGGTCGTGCGCAAGCTCGGCGTGCCGTACGAGCCCGAGCTCGCGATGGGCGCGATCGCGACGGGCGGCGCGATTCATCTGCAGTATTCGGTGATCCGGTCGCTGGGCGTGACCGACGCGCAAATTGCCGACGTGCTCGTGCGCGAAACCGCCGAGCTGAACCGCCGCGAAGCGCTGTATCGCGGCGCGCGGGCGCCGCTGCCGGTCGAAGGGCGCGTCGCGATCGTCGTCGACGACGGAATCGCGACCGGCGCGTCGATGCGCGTCGCGCTGCAGGCGCTGCGCACGCGGCATCCGGCGCGCATCGTCGCCGCCGTGCCGGTCGCGCCGGCTGGCATCGGCCCGACCTTCGACGACGTCGCCGATGCATTCGTCGCGGTCGCGCGGCCGCTGTCGTTCTTCGGGATCAGCCAGTTCTACGCGCGCTTCGAGCAGACCGACGACGACGAAGTGCGCGCGCTGCTCGACGCGGCGCGCGGATCGGACGACGGCGTCACGTCCGTCTGATCGCTCGCGCGCGATGCGGCCGCCGCCGTGCCGCTTCGGCGAGCGCGAACAGCCGCTGTAGGGCCGGATGAACGTCGTCGCGCCAGTGTGCGCCCGAAAAGAGGCCGTAGTGATCGCAGTCGTCGATGTCCGCGCGATGGCGGTCGCGCGCGTCGAGGCCGCTGCACATCGCGAGCGCCGCATGCGTCTGGCCAGCGCCCGTCACGGCATCGCGCGCGCCTTCGACGGTCAGCAGCGCGACGTCGCGCAGCGCGGCCGGCTCGACGCACCGGCCGCCGACCTCCCACGTGCCGTTCGCGATGCACATCCGCTGGAACACGACGTCGATCGTGTCGAGGACATATTCAGCCGGCATGTCGAGCAGTGCCGTGTACTCGCGCAGTGCGCGCCGAGCGGCCGCGAGCGCTGCCGGATCGAAGCGCGACGCGGCACGCGCATAGTCCTCGATCAGCGACAGGAAGCGCTGCGGATAGACGAGCGCGATCTCGCCTTGCTGCAGATAGGTCGGGAATACGGGGCGGCCGTGGCCCGCGAAGCCGGGCGGCACGATGTCGATCAGATTGCGACGGCACCACTCGAGAGAATGGGCGGCCGCGGCGGTGCCGAGCGTGCTCGGGTTGAGCCGCGCATCGAGCGGCCCGCCGATCAGCGTGAGGCTGGCCGGCGGCGCGAGTCCGCGCATCGCGCGCAGTGCGAGCGCGCCGAGCGCCGGCACGGTCGCCTGGCACACCGCGACGACGTGCAGCGGACGGCCGCCGAGTGCGAGCGCGTCGATGAAGCCGTCGAGCATCGCGACATATTCGTCGAGCCCGAAGCGGCTGCACTCGAGCGGCACGTCGCGCGCATTGAGCCAGTCGGTCACGCAGACGTCGCCGTCCGCGAGCAGCGTCTCGACCGTCTCGCGCATCATCACCGCCGAATGACCGGCGAGCGGCACGCACAGCAGCACCGTGCGCGAAGCGTCCGCGCGCGCGAAGCGGCGCAGATCGCAGAACGCCGTATGCGC
Source organism: Burkholderia sp. HMSC10F09 (assembly GCF_001806955.1). Classification (NCBI taxonomy): domain Bacteria; kingdom Pseudomonadati; phylum Pseudomonadota; class Betaproteobacteria; order Burkholderiales; family Burkholderiaceae; genus Burkholderia; species Burkholderia sp. HMSC10F09. The sequence goes on along the minus strand of NZ_KV786496.1, from coordinate 2,158 downwards.
GATGACGCGTTCCTCGATCGCCACGTCGCGGCCGTCGATCGTCAACGGCCCGATGTCGAAGCCGGGCGGCCCGGCCGGCGCGCCGACGAGCGGCTCGAACAGATCGTCGTAGCACGACGCCGCTGCGTGCGGCAGCGTCGCCGACGGCCATGCATCGAACGCGTCGCGCGTCGCATCGCGCCACGCGCGCATCCATTCCCGCTGCTGCTCGACGAGTGCGTACCACATGGCGAACCTTCCGGCGGAATGGGCTGACACTGCATTATGGTCACTGCGCGCGCACAGCGGTGGGCGAATTCGCGGCCGGATGCGGCGCATTCCGTGTGCCTGCAGGCGTCGCATCGCGCGCCGCACGTGCTGCGTCGAGCGAAACGGCGCGGCGCTGCCGCAGTCGTCGGTCCCGTTCCTGCCGGAGCGTTGCACTGAAGTCGATCGGCGCGCTCGATTCTGCGTTGGACCGTTGTGTCTCGATCTCGGCAAAACCGGCCGATCTCCCGTTCGAGCACAAGGCAGTGCCGGCAAGCCACGACTTCGACCGGCGTCGCGCGATCGATCCGGGCGATAAAGCGCGCCGACGCCCGTTGCCGACGACGGTGCGACGACGCGCCTCGATTCGACGCCGATCGGCCGACGATCTCGATCGACTGGCCGAGCCGCAGCGGCCGCCTTTCACCCGATACGATGGATCGACGCACGCACGACGCTCGTCCCGACCGCGTTCGCAGGCCTTCGCCTTCCTGCGCCGGCCGATTGTTCGCGACGGCTGACAAGTGACTTCGCATTCGCGCCGTTTATCCGGAGGTCGCTCGTCCCTAGAATCCACTCCATCGAATCACGCGTTGCCTGATGGAGCCGATGATGAAAGCCCTGATCGAATCGAGCCTGTACCACCCGTCCGTCGTGTTGCCGCTTGCCGCGCTGACGCAGCTGATGGTCGAGCGCGATTTCAATCTCGGCCAGGTCGGCCTGATCGTCGCCGCGCGCGGTGCGCAGGCCGCCGTGTCGCGCTCGCGTGCGCTGATCTTCTGCCGCCACTGCGACGCGCACGCATGAGCGCCGCGCAGCGGTACCCATAAACGAAACGCCCGAACGGCGCGAGGCCGGTCGGGCGTTTCAGGGCCGGGCATGCCGGCCGTCCGATCAAGCCCCGGTTTCGACCGGGGCTTTTCGTTGCAGCGGTTGCAGCGCTTCGCGAGCGCGTGACGCTTCGCTTATGCGCGTGCCGTGGACGCGACGCGATACACGTCGGCGTCGTCGTTCTCGTCCTCGTCGCGCAGCCGGCGCACGAGCTGGTGCGCCTCGCGATGCGTCGCGACGGCGGGCGGCGAGCCCTTCAGCGGCTTGCGCGCGGTCTCGGCGAGCGCGACGACCGATACGATGCCGATCACGGCGGCGCCCATCATATAGTAGGCGGGCATCATCAGGTTGTGCGTGACGTCGACGAGCCATGCGGTCATCAGCGGCGTCGTGCCGCCGAACAGCGACACCGACACGTTGAAGCCGATCGCGAGCGCGCCGTAGCGGATCTCGGTCGGGAACAGCGCGGGCAGCGCCGACGGCATCACGCCCGTGAAGCACGACAGCAGCACGCCGAGGATCAGCAGGCCGCCGAACACCGAGGCGGTCGTACCCGCATGGATCAGCAGCATCGACGGAATCGCGAGCACGAGCAGCCCGACGCAGCCGGCGAGCATCACCGGCTTGCGGCCGACGTGGTCGGACAGACGGCCGGCGGCGAGCGTCATCGGCATCATCAGCACCATCACG
>NZ_KV786496.1:0-371 GCF_001806955.1 Burkholderia sp. HMSC10F09 | reverse complement strand
GTAGTCGGTCACGTTGAAGATCAGCACGAGACCGACGCAGAGCAGCAGCGCGCGCCAGTTGCGCAGCAGCGTTTCGCGGAAACGCGCCTTCGGCACGGCCTTGTCCTGCGCTTCGCGCTCCTCGGCCTGGCGCTTGAACGCAGGCGTTTCCTCGAGCTTCATGCGGATGTAGAGACCGATCAGGCCGAGCGGACCCGCGATCAGGAACGGCACGCGCCAGCCCCACGACAGCAGCGCTTCCTGCGACAGCGACGCCGTGAGCAGCGCGACGACGCCCGCACCCATCACATAGCCGATCAGCGTACCGAATTCGAGGAAGCTGCCCATGAAGCCGCGGCGCTTGTCGGTCGAGAATTCGGCGATGAAGGTCG
>NZ_KV786495.1:0-9487 GCF_001806955.1 Burkholderia sp. HMSC10F09 | reverse complement strand
ACCGGCCGCACCGGTCGCAACCGCGGCGGCATCGCAGCCGGTCGCAGTCGCCGGCGCGGCCGCATCGGCCGAAGCGGCGAGCGTGGCGGCGGCGCCCGGCCAGTCGACGATCGAACTGAAGGTGAAGCAGGACAGCTGGTTCAGCGTGCGCGACAACCGCGGCAAGGAACTGTTCTCGGGGCTCGTGCATGCCGGCGAGGCGAAGCAGGTCGCCGGCGACGGCCCGTTCCGCGTGACGATCGGCAACAAGGCGGGCCTCGACGCGATCGCGTTCGACGGAAAACCCGTCGATCCGGCAAAATATTCGGCAGCGCGGGGTAACGTGGCGCGGTTCACGTTGCCCTGATGCCAAGCGCCGTGGCCAGAGGCTGCCGCCGCGTCGGCAGCCGTGGCAGCACGGCGCTTTTTCAATTCGTGCGCCGCCTCGCGGCGCATTCCGCGTAAATGGATCTATCGATGCAATCCGAAGCTCAATCCCCACGCAGCAGTCAGATTTGTTCAACCGAACCGGTATTCGGCGGGCCGGCGCCGCGTCGCGTATCGCATGCGGTCGATGTCCGTTGGGGCGGGCAGCTCGTGACGATCGGCGGCGACGCGCCGGTGCGCGTGCAGTCGATGACGAACACCGACACGGCCGACGCGATCGGCACCGCGATCCAGATCAAGGAACTCGCGAACGCGGGCTCCGAGCTGGTGCGCATCACCGTCAACACGCCGGAGGCCGCGGCCGCCGTGCCGGCGATCCGCGAGCAGCTCGACCGGATGGGCGTGACGGTGCCGCTCGTCGGCGACTTCCATTACAACGGCCACCTGCTGCTGCGCGACTATCCGGGCTGCGCGGAAGCGCTGTCGAAGTACCGGATCAATCCGGGCAACGTCGGTCAGGGCGCGAAGCGCGACACGCAGTTCGCGCAGATGATCGAAGCGGCGATCAAGTACGACAAGCCGGTGCGGATCGGCGTGAACTGGGGCAGCCTCGATCAGGATCTGCTCGCGCGGATGATGGACGAGAATGCCGCGCGCGCGCAGCCCTGGGATGCGCAGAGCGTGATGTACGAGGCGCTGATCCAGTCGGCGATCGGCTCGGCCGAGCGCGCGGTCGAACTGGGCCTCGGGCGCGACCGCATCGTGCTGTCGTGCAAGGTCAGCGGCGTGCAGGACCTGATCGCGGTGTACCGCGAGCTCGCGCGGCGCTGCGGCTTCGCGCTGCACCTCGGTCTGACCGAAGCCGGCATGGGCTCGAAGGGCATCGTCGCGTCGACGGCGGCGCTCGGCGTGCTGCTGCAGGAAGGGATCGGCGACACGATCCGCATTTCGCTGACGCCGGAACCGGGCGCGCCGCGCACGGGCGAAGTGGTGGTCGGCCAGGAAATCCTGCAGACGATGGGCCTGCGCTCGTTCGCGCCGATGGTGATCGCGTGCCCGGGCTGCGGCCGCACGACGAGCACGCTGTTCCAGGAACTGGCGATGCAGATCCAGACGTATCTGCGCGAGCAGATGCCGGTGTGGCGCAAGGAATATCCGGGCGTCGAGAAGATGAACGTCGCGGTGATGGGCTGTATCGTCAACGGTCCGGGCGAGTCGAAGCACGCGAACATCGGTATCAGCCTGCCGGGCTCGGGCGAGAACCCGGCCGCGCCGGTCTTTATCGACGGCGAGAAGGTCAAGACGCTGCGCGGCGAGCGGATCGCCGAGGAATTCCAGCAGATCGTCAGCGACTACGTCGCACGCAATTACGGCCGCGCGGCGGCCACGAACTAATTCGTCCACACACAGATGACTGAACAGAAACGCAAGATCGAGAAGCTCACGGGCGTCAAGGGCATGAACGACATCCTGCCGCAGGATGCCGGCCTGTGGGAGTTCTTCGAGTCCACCGTGAAATCGCTGTTGCGCGCGTACGGCTATCAGAACATCCGCACGCCGATCGTCGAGCATACGCAGCTCTTCACGCGCGGCATCGGCGAAGTCACCGACATCGTCGAGAAGGAGATGTACAGCTTCACCGACGCGCTGAACGGCGAGCACCTGACGATGCGTCCGGAGAACACCGCGGCCGTCGTGCGCGCGGCGATCGAGCACAACATGCTGTACGACGGTCCGAAGCGCCTCTGGTACATCGGCCCGATGTTCCGTCACGAGCGTCCGCAGCGCGGTCGCTATCGCCAGTTCCATCAGGTCGGCGTCGAGGCGCTCGGCTTCGCGGGTCCCGATGCGGATGCCGAGATCATCATGATGTGTCAGCGTCTGTGGGACGACCTCGGCCTGACCGGCATCAAGCTCGAGATCAATTCGCTGGGCCTCGCCGAAGAGCGTGCGGCGCATCGCGTCGAACTGATCAAGTATCTCGAGCAGCACGTCGACGCGCTCGACGAGGATGCGAAGCGTCGTCTGTATACGAACCCGCTGCGCGTGCTCGACACGAAGAATCCGGCGCTGCAGGAGATTGCGCAGAATGCGCCGAAGCTGATCGACTTCCTCGGCGACACGTCGCGTGCGCACTTCGAGGGACTGCAGCGCCTGCTGCTCGCGAACAACATTCCGTTCAAGATCAATCCGCGGCTCGTGCGCGGCCTCGACTACTACAACCTGACCGTGTTCGAGTGGGTGACCGACAAGCTCGGCGCGCAGGGCACCGTCGCGGCCGGCGGCCGTTACGATCCGCTGATCGAGCAGCTCGGCGGCAAGCCGACGGCTGCGTGCGGCTGGGCGATGGGCATCGAGCGCATTCTCGAGCTGCTGAAGGAAGAGAACCTTGCGCCGGAGCAGGAAGGCGTCGATGTATACGTCGTGCACCAGGGCGACGCGGCGCGCGAGCAGGCCTTCATCGCGGCCGAGCGTCTGCGCGATACGGGCCTCGACGTGATCTTCCACTGCAGCGCCGACGGCGCGCCGGCAAGCTTCAAGTCGCAGATGAAGCGCGCCGATGCGAGCGGCGCCGCATTCGCGGTGATCTTCGGCGAAGAAGAGGTCGCGAACGGCACGGTGGGCGTGAAAGCGCTGCGCGGCACGGGCGGCGACGGGGAAAAGAACGCTCAGCAGACCGTACCGGTCGAAAGCTTGACCGAATTCCTAATCAATGCGATGGTTGCATCCGCCGAAGACGGCGACGACTGATCGCGCTGGCGTTCGCTCGACAAGAAAAGGCCTGAACAGGAAGGAATCGCTCGCCGATGAGTTATCACGACGAACAAGAATCGATTGAAAGTCTGAAAGCGTGGTGGGCCCGCTGGGGCAATCTCACCACGTGGATCGTCCTCGCGGCGCTCGTCGTCGCAGCCGGTTTCAACGGCTGGAACTACTGGCAGCGCCGTCAGGCCGCCGAAGCGTCGGGGCTGTACGAGCAGGTCCAGAAGGCCGCTGCCGCGAACGACAAGACGACGATCGCACGCGCGGCCGCCGACATGGAAGACAAGTACGGCCGCACCGCGTATGCACAGATGACGGCGCTGTCGGCCGCGAAGGTGCTGTACGCGGCGGGCGATACGGCCGGCGCGAAGGCGCAGCTGCAGTGGGCGGCCGATCACGCGAAGGACGACGAGTACAAGCAGATCGCGAAGCTGCGCCTTGCGTCGCTGCTGCTCGACGAAAAGGCGTACGACGCAGGGCTCGCGCTGCTGTCGGGCACGCCGATGGACGCATTCAAGGGCCTCGTGGCCGATCGCCGCGGCGATCTGCTCGCCGCGCAAGGCAAGACCGACGACGCGCGCACCGCCTACAAGCTCGCGCTCGACAGCCTGTCGAAGGACGACCAGTCGGCGCGCCAGCTCGTGCAGTTCAAGCTGGACGCGCTCGGCGGCTGAATCGCGGTCCCCTCAACCTCTTAACTCTGCTTCGCTAACCGATGAATTTGCTGAAACGTTACGCTGTGCCCGTTGCCTGCGCGGCGGCTGTCATGACATTGGCGGCCTGCTCGTCGTCGAAGGACGCGCGCCGCGTGCCGACGCCGCTCACCGAGTTCAAGCCCGTGATGGACGTGCAACAGGTCTGGAAGGCGAGCGTCGGCAAGGGCGGACGCTATCTGTTCTCGCCGGTGGCCGTCGGCGACGCCGTATTCGCGGCGGGCGAGAACGGCTCGGTCGAGAAGATCGACGCGAAGACGGGCCAGACGGTCTGGCGCACGAAGCTCGGCTCGGATCTGTCGGCGGGCGTCGGCAGCGACGGCAACCTGACCGCGGTCGGCGCGCTGAAGGGCGGCGTGTTCGTGCTCGGCCCGGACGGCAAGCAGTTGTGGAAGACCACGGTGCAGGGCGAGATCATTTCGCCGCCGCTCGTCGGCAACGGTCTCGTGATCGTGCGCACGATCGACGGCCAGGTGATCGCGTTCAACGCGCAGACGGGCGAGCAGAAGTGGAACTACCGCAACCGCGCGGTGCCGCTCAATCTGCGCGTGTCGGCCGGGATGACGTTCGCGGGCGACGCGGCCGTGCTCGCAGGTTTCCCGGGCGGCGGGCTCGTCGCGATCAACCTGCAGACCGGCGAGCCGTTCTGGCAGACGCCGGTGTCGTTCCCGAAGGGCGTGACCGAAGTCGAGCGGATCAACGATGTGAGCGGCCCGCCGACGCTGGTCGGCGCCGAAACCTGCGCCGTGACGTTCCAGGGTCAGCTCGGCTGCTTCGACGCGAACTCGGGGCGACCGCTCTGGGAAAAACCGTTCTCGAGCCGCAGCGGCCTCGCGCAGGACGATTCGGTCGTCACCGGCGGCGACGACTGGTCGATCGTCACGGCGTACGACGCGGCGACCGGCAATCCGCTGTGGCATAACGACAAGCTGAAGAGCCGCGACGTCGGCGTGCCCTATCTGCTCGGCCATGCGGTCGTGATGGGCGACTACCAGGGCTACGTGCACTTCCTGTCGCGCGAGGACGGCAGCTTCATCGCGCGGATGAAGACCGACGGCAGCGCGATCACGGCTGCGCCGGTGCTGGCCGGCAACACGCTCGTCGTGCAGACGAAGGACGGCGGCCTGTACGGCTTCCGTCCGCGCTGACGCGCAGCAGGTACGCGCCGCGCGGGCCCGCCCGCGCGCTGCGGCGTACGACATGAAGGCGGCCGGTGTTCCCGGCCGCTCGGTATTTGAAAGGCAGTTCGAAACGAAAGACGGACGGCGCGTACTGCGTGCCCGGCGCGCGCATCCGGCGCGGCGCGAATTCGTGATATTTTCATTCAGCGCAGCCGCCCGCAGCAGCGGGCCTCCCGCTGCTGCGCTTCACCGTAGACAACACAGATGAAACCGGTCATTGCCCTCGTTGGGCGCCCCAATGTGGGGAAATCCACGCTGTTCAACCGGCTCACGCGCTCGCGCGATGCGCTGGTGGCCGACTTGCCGGGCCTCACGCGCGATCGCCATTACGGCGAAGGGCGCGTCGGCGCGCGGCCGTATCTCGTCGTCGACACGGGCGGCTTCGAGCCCGTCGCGAAGGACGGGATCCTGCACGAGATGGCGCGTCAGACGCGGCAGGCCGTCGAGGAAGCCGACGTCGTCGTGTTCATCGTCGACGGCCGCAACGGCCTCGCGCCGCAGGACAAGTCGATCGCCGACTATCTGCGCAAGACGGGCCGGCCGATTTTCCTCGTCGTCAACAAGGCCGAGGGGATGAAGTACACGGCGGTCGCGACCGATTTCTACGAACTCGGGCTCGGCGATCCGCGCGCGATCTCGGCCGCGCACGGCGACGGCGTGACCGACATGATCAACGAGGCGCTGGAAGTCGCGTACGCCGACCAGCCGGAAGAAGAGGACGACAACGATCCGTCGCGCGGCATCAAGATCGCGATCGTCGGCCGGCCGAACGTCGGCAAGTCGACGCTCGTCAACGCACTGATCGGCGAGGATCGCGTGATCGCGTTCGACATGCCGGGCACCACGCGCGATTCGATCTACGTCGACTTCGAGCGTAACGGCAAGAAATACACGCTGATCGACACGGCCGGCCTGCGCCGCCGCGGCAAGGTGTTCGAGGCGATCGAGAAGTTCTCGGTCGTGAAGACGCTGCAGTCGATCTCCGATGCGAACGTCGTCATTCTTCTGCTGGATGCGCAGCAGGACATTTCCGATCAGGACGCGCATATCGCCGGCTTCGTCGTCGAGCAGGGCCGCGCGCTCGTGATCGGTGTGAACAAATGGGACGGGCTCGACGAGCACGCGCGCGAGCGCGCGAAAGCGGATTTGACCCGCAAGCTGAAATTCCTCGACTTCGCGAAGTCGCACTTCATTTCGGCCGCGAAGAAAACGGGCATCGGCGCGCTGATGCGCTCGGTCGACGATGCGTATGCGGCTGCCATGGCGAAGCTGCCGACGCCGAAGCTCACGCGCGCGCTGATCGAGGCCGTGGAATTCCAGCAGCCGCGCCGCCGCGGCCCCGTGCGACCGAAGCTGCGCTACGCGCACCAGGGCGGCCAGAATCCGCCGATCATCGTGATCCACGGCAACGCGCTCGACGCCGTGACGGAAACGTACAAGCGTTACCTGGAGAACCGTTTCCGCGAAACTTTCTCCCTGACCGGCACTCCATTGCGCATAGAGTTCCGTTCGTCGACCAACCCGTACGCGGACAAGGGCTGAAGCACGCCTGATACCCGCTTCCGGCAACGGATCGGCCGCATGGCCGACGCCGGGCGCGGCAGGCAAAATCGGCTATAGTGTAGCGATTGGCGCCGGATCTCTTTTTCTTCGTCGCCAATCCAGATCAACCTGCAAAAAAAGATGGAGTACGCCATGAGCAACAAAGGGCAATTGTTACAAGACCCGTTTTTGAACGCACTGCGCAAGGAGCACGTGCCCGTTTCGATCTATCTCGTGAACGGCATCAAGCTCCAAGGGAACATCGAATCGTTCGACCAGTACGTCGTGTTGCTCCGTAATACGGTGACCCAGATGGTCTACAAGCACGCCATCTCGACGGTCGTGCCGGCGCGCCCGGTGAACTTCCACCCGGACGCGGAAGCCTCGTCCTAACCCATTGCAGCGGCCGGCATCCGGTCGCCGCGAGCGACCGATGCCAGCCGCCTTATCTTGACACCTGACAATTTGATCAACGCAGCGCTCGTCGGCATCGATTTCGGCAAGACCGATTTCGAAGCCAGTCTCGAAGAACTCAGTCTTCTCGCCTCCAGCGCCGGGGCGCATCCCGCCGTCACTCTCACGGGCCGCCGGTCCAGTCCCGATGCCGCGATGTTCATCGGCAGCGGCAAAGCAGACGAATTGCGGCTCGCGTGCGAAGCGCACGACGTCGACATCGTCATCTTCAATCACGCACTCGCGCCGGCTCAGCAGCGCAACCTCGAGCGCGCGCTCAACCGGCGCGTCGTCGATCGCACAAGCCTGATCCTCGACATCTTCGCGCAACGCGCGCGCAGCCACGAAGGCAAGCTGCAGGTCGAGCTCGCGCAGCTGCAATATCTGTCGACGCGGCTGATCCGCGCGTGGACCCACCTCGAGCGTCAAAAGGGCGGTATTGGCCTGCGCGGCCCCGGCGAGACGCAGCTCGAAACCGACCGCCGGCTGATCGGCGAGCGCATCAAGATGCTGAAGTCGCGGCTCGACAAGCTGCGCCGGCAGCACAGCACGCAGCGGCGCCAGCGCGCGCGCAGCGGCACGATGTCGGTGTCGCTCGTCGGCTATACGAACGCCGGCAAGTCGACGCTGTTCAATGCGCTGACGAAAGCGCAGGCCTACGCGGCCGATCAGCTGTTCGCGACGCTCGACACGACGTCGCGGCGCGTCTACCTCGGCGACGAAGTGGGTCAGATCGTCGTGTCCGACACGGTCGGCTTCATCCGCGAGCTGCCTCACCAGCTCGTCGCCGCGTTCCGCGCGACGCTGGAAGAAACGATCCACGCCGATCTGCTGCTGCACGTGGTCGACGCGTCGAGCGCGGTGCGGCTCGAGCAGATCGAGCAGGTCAACGGCGTGCTGCACGAGATCGGCGCGGACACGATCCGGCAGGTGCTGGTGTTCAACAAGATCGACGCCGTGCCCGAGCTGGCGGCCCGCGGCGACGCGGTCGAGCGGGACGAGTATGGTAATATTTCGCGCGTCTTTTTGAGCGCGCGCACCGGTCAGGGTCTCGACACGTTGCGCGCCGCCATCGCCGAGATCGCCTCCGCGGAACACCTGTCCGGCGCGACGTTGCCCAACGACGCGCTCGACGGCGCGCCCGCTGAACCGCACGAAGACCACACGATTTCCGAACACGGGCGCTAACCGGTCCCGGCCGGTTCGCCGGCGTCTAATCTGGTGAACAAACTCTGGTGAACGAATACAACGAGCGGAGTACCTGGCGGCGGATGCGCGCCTTGCTGTCGATCAACGATCCCCGCTGGGGGCGCGGCGAAGGCAATGGCAACGGCGGCTCCCGTCCGCGCGCGAACGAATCGAAGCGCCCGCCCGGCGGCGACGGCGACGGTCCGCCCGATCTCGACGAGATGTGGCGCAATTTCAACCGCCGCCTGAGCGGGCTGTTCGGCGGCAAGGGCGGCAACGGTTTCCGTCCCGATAACGGGCGCGCGGCGCGCGTCGGCGTCGGCATCGTGATCGGCGTGCTGATCGCGGTCTATGCCGGCAGCGGCCTGTTCGTCGTCCAGGAAGGTCAGACCGGCGTCGTGCTGCAGCTCGGCAAGCTGGCCGGCACGGTCGGCCAGGGCGTGCATTGGCGTGCGCCGTATCCGTTCGCGTCGCACGAGATCGTCGACACGACGCAGGTGCGCTCGATCGAGATCGGCCGCAACAACGTCGTGCGGCTCGCCAACGTCAAGGAAGCCGCGATGCTCACGCGCGATGCGGACATCGTCGACGTGCGCTTCATCGTCCAGTACCGCGTTCGCTCCGCCACCGACTATCTGTTCCGCAGCGTCGATCCCGAGCGCAGCGTGTCGCAGGCCGCGCAGGCGGCGGTGCGCGCGATCGTCGGCACGCGCAGCGCGGCCGACCTGCTGAGCCAGGATCGCGATGCGATGCGCGAGCAACTGTCGGCCGCGATTCAGCGCGATCTCGACCGTTATCGGACGGGCCTCGAAGTGACGGCCGTCACCATGCAGCGCGTCGCCGCGCCCGAGCAGACGCAGTCCGCCTATGCGGACGTCGCGAAGGCGCGCGACGAGCGCGAGGCCGCGAAGCGCGCCGCGCAGGCCTACGCGAGCGAGCTGCTGCCGAAGGCGCAGGGCGATGCCGCGAAGCTGATCGACGATGCGAAGGCCTATGCGGAGCGCGTCGTCACCGAAGCGCAAGGCGACGCGGAGCGTTTCACGCAGGTCTACGCCGCGTATTCGAAGGCGCCCGCGGTCGTTCGCGAACGGATGTACGTCGACACGATGCAGGAAATCTATTCGAACGCGACGAAGGTTTTCGTCGGCAACAACGGCAATAACGTCGTCTATCTGCCGCTCGACAAGCTCGTCGAGCAGCAGCGGCAAAACGCCGCGGCGTCGGCCGCTGCGGCGGCGCCCGATGCGGCCTCCGCACCGGCGGCTGGCTCGGGCGGCGCCG